>JAAYDR010000071.1 GCA_012729115.1 Clostridiales bacterium
GAAGTACTCCGTCAATGAATTAAGCCGCTTTAGGCAACAGGGTACGAATGGATTCTTCGCTGAGATAGGCTCTGGAAACAGACCAATCTTCAGCATATTCCATGAGAAACGTGGTGACCAGGCGCAGATAGGAGGCTGGATTCGGGAAGATTCCAACAACCCTTGTTCGCCGCCGTATCTCCTCGTTGAGCCTCTCCAACATGTTTGTGGAAGCGATTTTGCGAGAATCAAGCTTTGGGAAGCCATAGAAGGAAAGGGAGTCCTCCAGCCCATCTTCCAGCGTCTGAATAGCCTTGGGATATTTGTCTGCATACTTCTCACTCAGCGACGCAGCGCGCTCCTTTGCCCCCTCCGCGGAGGGGGCAAGCCAAATCTCCTTGAGCTGACCGGCAAATTCCGCTTTGTCACGGTGTGGGATATGCGCGAGGATGTTTCGCATGAAATGTACCTTGCACCGTTGCCATGATGCGCCGACAAAACTCGTGCGAATGGCGGCTATCAGCCCTTTATGCACGTCCGAAACAACCAGCGAAGGTGTCTGCAGACCCCGTGCCTTTAAGCCCTCAAACAGCTGCTGATAGGTGTCTTTGGATTCTTCCAGCATGGGTTCAACCGCCAGCACTTCGCGCCGTCCCTGAGCGTTTACACCGCAAACAATTTGAATGGCCATGCTGACAACACGACCGCCGTAGCGCACCTTCTCATACAAAGCATCGACCCAGAGTACGGGATACGCTTCTCCGTCCAATGACCGTTCTCTGAAGAATTGTACCTGCTCATTGAGCCCTTTGGTCATGTCGCTTACCTGGCTGCGGGACAGGCCTTCGATTCCCAGGCTTTTAGCAAGCTTGTCCATCTTGCGCGTGGATACCCCCTGCACGAACGCTTCCTGTACCACTTGGATCAAAGCCGCCTCGCTTCGCTTGCGCTCGGTCACGAAGAATGGTATGTAACCGCCGTTTCTGACTTTGGGCACCAACAGGTACATCGTTCCCATCCGGGTATCATAGCGACGTGGACGATATCCGCTCCGGCTGCTCGTCCGATCGTTACAGTGCTCGTTTTTCTCAGCTCCCAACTTGTTTGAAACCTCCGCTTCCATCATCTGAGCACAGAGCCATTCCAGCATACTGAGCATCGGATCCGCTTCTCCCATACAATGCAGTAGTAATTCCGTGAGATTTGTGGTATCTTTTTTCTTGGCCATTGGTTCTCTCCTCCTTTTGAATGTCTCGACACCATTCATTTTAGCGGAGTACCAATGGCTTTGCCACTATTTTATGAAATTGCGAACTTTATTGTAATCGACCCGGTGAACTCTTGCTATTGCATCTCCATTTATTAATACACACCGATGGTCGAGAACAATACAAAAGCCGTACTTCGGTGTGGGTATTAGCGCTTCATATCGTCAGACCGTCTTTTCGGCCTTCTTAATACCGGGTTTGAGGGCTCGCGGGCCATGTGTTATGTCAATCTGTGATTCTGCCGTTTGACGCTTGCAATGCTGCTCTTTTTGCTCTTTACATACTGCTCATTACTATTGCCTTATTCAATATACCATTTTTCGGATATTTTAGCGTTATCACTATCCGGCTTTGGAGATGCTTGCTCAAATTTAGTCAGCGTAGGAAGATTAATTGCGGTGCCGAATACAAGTGCGTGTCCAGTCTGTAAATATGTTAGTCTATCAATCATTCCTTGATTGACATAGGGAACCATTTTTGCAATATAATAAAGATCGTCGGGGTTTTGGACGCGGTGAATAATAAAATTGCTACACTGAGAAACAACAGTCTTTGACAACTCGCTTGGACGTTGAGAAGAAATGCCCATGAGCAGTCCGAATTTCCGGCCTTCCTTCGCAATACGTTCAAAAATGTTGTATCCGAGGACCCCGTAATTACTTTCATTTCTAACAAACCTATGCGCTTCCTCTATTATAAAGTTTATAGGCATAGCAGCTTTGCTATCCATTCGCTTGAGATGATCAAGAAGGAGTTTTGAAAGAACCTTAGTAACCACTTCGGCAGATGAATCATCAAGCAAGCTGATGTCAATGTTTACTATTTGATGTTTGTCAAGAAGATCATTTACATACGCCTCAACCGACTCGAACTCTGTTTTCGTCAATATTTTCCCCTGAATTCCGTCGTTCAATGCTTGGAGCCTTGTAATAAGCGTTGATGTATACTCTTGAATTCGCTGAGAGCTTATACTTCCCTCATAAAAAGTAGCAAATTGAACAGCTTCAAGGAATTGCTGCATTGTATATGTCACTTGCTTAGATATGGCAAGGGAATCTGCTAGATCGTTTTTTATAAAAGTCTGAAGAAACTTAATAGTACCCTCTTCGTTTGTAAAAGACCCGTAGTTCATTGTAATCGCTTTTCTTAGGGTTGTTGTTCCATCAATCATAACATCCAAGTTTACTGCACTTGTTTTGAATGTGGTCAATACTCCTTTCACTTTATCGGACTTGGACGCAGAAGTGTCTGAACAATTGATAATTCCAAGTACAGTGCATGCCAAAATATGATTCTTTATATCGTCATCGTGGTTGTCTGGATCAAAAAAACTCCGTGCAATATCTATAGCACGTTTCAAAATCGGAACTTGGGTTTTTTCGGTTGCGTGTAGCAGAATTGCCCAATCGTCAGCAGTCAGTGACCATACAGGAATTTCTAGACGGTTCTCTTGCCCACTACTTTCTGACGCAATCAGGCTTTTTACCCGGATTTGTGGATTAACCGAGGTTATCAATGAAAAAGCTTGAGCATATTCGCCATTAGAATCTACAATGACAAACTTCGCCCCACGTGCTGAGTAGTTTGTCTTTAAGAAGATTCTTTGCAATATCGTGGCAACCGTATTTGATTTTCCAGCACCCGTGTTTCCAAACACAGCAAAATGGAAGCCGAAAAATCGATCTATGTTTACCTTGACTGAATAATCTGGGAAAATCACAGACGAGCCAATGGCTAGCAATTTTGCTCTTGTCGAGCTTTCAGCCTCCTTCACAATCTCTTCGCATCCTGAGACTTCAAGCATCGTAATCAGATCATTCTCGGAAATGATATTAACCTCTGAGAAAATAAGTGGCATTTTTGAAACGCCGAAGAAGAACTTATTCGATATTATTTCTCCGATTAGGTTAATGTTGAGTAGACGGCTGCTATTGGGTTTGCTCATTGGCTTACTGATTAGCACGGGATTTTCCTCAACGCCAGTGATTTCTCCAATAATTATACGTCCGATGTCATAAATGGAGACATATGATCCCACGTCGCCGACAAATCGGATCCCATCCATTGTATTTATATAGTTCCCAAGAGACTCATACATCTCAGCTACAATGCCGCGCTGACTTATGGATACTAATTTTCCGATGCTTCGACTATTCATCTTTCGCCTCTGCTTCGAATTTCTTAATCAACTCGTTTACCGGTTGCATTTGAAATTCTTCAGCCACATCAGGGTGTATTGTTGGAAGCACAGACTCCACAAAGTTCTTAAAATATTGCACTTTGTCATTTGAATTGATTACTGTAATACGCGAATCGTTTAATGCAATCAGCTTATCAATATTTGTGCTCTTCCCGAACACTACCAATCGGAAAGAAGGGACAGCCAAAGCATTCAGAATAATTCGGTTGATATGATCATCACCGAAACTATACCCAATAACAATGAGAACACCGTTTTTCTGTACCAATCTGTTTTCCATTGCTCTAAACAAGTCAGAGTAAGGAGTCATTAGAGTGGTTCGGTCTTTGAGCGGCGTTGGGTAAATCATAACAGTATCATCATCTGAAATGGATTCATAGTCTTGCTCCCATACTTGCTCATCTTTTCGCGCCCATGAAACCGAGCCATGTATTTTTACAAGATTAAAAAAGGATGATACTCGCTCCCACACATCACGGCTTAGATTCATGTTATCTACATACATGTAGTTATAGCATGCGGGTGAAAATTTGCGCCGGTATGTTCCGACGAAGCCGTTATTGTACGGGAAGCCAAGTTCGTCAAGCGCCATTTCGTTGAAAAGGTCATAGTTTGTGGTAAATATGCTTATTGGGGTTTTCCTTGTTCGTTGGGTTATCTTTGCATAGAAATCCTTATATATAGCTTTCACTTCTATGCTAGTCAGCCCCGAAATAATACTCATTCGAAGGTAGTTACGCACAGTCTTAGTCTTCTCCGCGGCTTGTGCGTCTATTTGAACGATCTGACTAGTAATTTGGACCGCACCTAACGCTTCGATCAATTTTTCGAGATTCTTATCGAATCGTCCATTCATTTTTTCTCCCGCAATATCAAAGTCTGGATTTTCGGAAAAGAAAGCATCGTATATTGCAGCCATGCTTGATATGCCAGTTTCCTGTCCAAGAACTACATTGCTCGAACATCCAGCACCAATTAAAAAGCTAAGATTATCAATTTGGAGCAACTGAGCAACCTCATTACGCAATACTTCAAGAGATATGTCTTGTTTCTCTTTTCCTCTGTAATAGCAAATGCTTTTGTCAGCCATACTAACTCCTCCGTATAGATAATCTATGGTGGGTTAACACCCTTCCCAAGTGATGTAGTTGGACATCGCGCATTGAAATAGAGATCCATTAAGCGGAAGGACTTTTTATTATATCCACCCCGCTCAGTATCATAAAATCACCGCATTTCTTCGTTTATTATACACTCATTTGGCTAAGATTTCCAGATGAAAACAACAATTGAGCCTGATTATTGCGATTTTTCTATAAATTTCTTTACATCATAAATACGATGCGTACATGGAAACGCAGATTCCCTCAGTTGAATAGGGTGGGAGCATCGGTTTCCGTGTAATGATGCACCCAGCAGCCAAGAAACTCAGAAAAATCGCCCCGCCTTTCCTTTTCTCAGTAAGGAGTGTGCATCATTCCGCGCTCTGGTGCTGGAATTATGTGGGCGAAAATCTGACCTGTGAGCCGGATCGTGTATTCCTGCAAATTCTCCTGAAAGACTGCCATATCCGGGATCGTTTTGAAGGCAAAGAGAAAGACCCGCCGTATTTGGCGAGTCTTTTTCCGGAACTAATGTCCCTGTAGATGGTGGGATTAAATGGGCTCGAACCATCGACCTCCACGATGTCAACGTGGCGCTCTAGCCAACTGAGCTATAATCCCAAACGACGAAACATACTATACCATAAACCATTTTGGAATGCAAGAGCTCAGAAAGGCCTTTTTCAAGGGCAAAGGTCATTTTATTTTCCGGTTATTTTCCATCAGGCGGAACAATCAACCTCCAGTTCGCTGGCAAAATCATCCATGGCTTCCACGATGGCCTGCAGTTCCCGGGAAATCGTGCAAACATGGGGCACATCCTTCAGCCACAGCTTTTGCTTGCGCTGGGAAGATACGCTTTGCAGAATCAAATCGGCGCTGCCGGGCCAGATGGCTTGGTCGGCCTCGCTCTGAACAGCCAGCACGGGGCAGTTGACGGCGAATAGATTTTGCCGGGCAAGCCGGATCAGGCGATACAGATCTGCGGCGCATTTGGTGGGGAAGCCGGAGTAGCCAAAGTCGTATGCCTTGTCAAGCCCCGATCGATGGGAGCTCTGGGAAGCCCAGGACACCCTGGGGCGAAAGGGAGCAGCCAAACCGGCCAGGGGAAGGAGTCTGTTTTGGGCAGCCATGGGTGTGGAGATGGACACGCAGGCATCCACCCGCATCTGCTCGGCGATGAGCAGCGCCAATAGCCCGCCCATGGACAGGCCGCAAACAGCCACGGAGCGGCAGCTTTCCTTCAGGGTCAGGACTGCTTGCTTGGAGGCTTGCAGCCAGTCCTTCCATCCGGTTTTTGCCATGTCCGACTCCTGGGTGGCATGGCCGGGCAGGTTGATGCCCATGACGGTATAGCCACGCGCATGCAGGGCCTCTCCCAAGGGACGCATGTGAGCCACGCTGCCTGTAAACCCATGGATCAGCAAAAAGCCGGTTCCGTTCCCTTCCAGCAGAAAGGGCTTGCAAACATCATGATCAAAATGGGACGCGTCATAAGGCTTCATAAGCATTCTCCCTTCGGGGTCAAAGGCCCCATGGTATGTACGAGCTTGTTTCTATGAAACCATCATAGCCGTACAGAGACTTGAAGTCAAGCAAACCGGGGAGTATCCCCTCACTCCTTCTCTCTGCGCAGTTCCTGGTACACCGCGTCGGCCAGATAGGGCATGGCAGCCAGGGCCTCCTCCAGCGTGTTTTGATTGTTGCCCACCTCCACCACAAGGCAGCCCACGGCAATGTGCTGGTTGAACCGCCCGGATTTGATCCTTACCTCCTTGCCCAGGCCAGGCACCTGGCTGTTCAGCCCGTCGGTGAGGCGCTGGGCAATCTGAAGGTTGTCCTGCCATTGAGGCTTTTGATCATAGCCCATGGCCGTTTGGCCTTCCCCTTTGCCAACGAGCATCATCAGCCGGGCCACGCTGCCATCTCCCACAGAGACGGCATTGGGCCCCGGCTGGGAGGCAACATAGGCATCCCTGTGTACATCCAGATACAAATCAAAGGTTTCGCCCATGGATTTTCGCTTTTCAAGCATGGCAAGAGAACGGGTGTAGGAACTGTCAATCAGAGGTGGTTCAAAGGCTGTGGTGTCATGCACCACCTGGATGCCCATGCTGCGCAGCAGGGAGGCCAGTTCCTCGCCCACTCGCACGATGTTGTACTTCTCGTCCTGGGTTCGCCATTGCTGGGTTTCCCGATAGGGATTCGCCTCCGTCTGCTGGAAGGCTTCATAGGTATGAGTATGGTAAATCAGCACGCGCTTAATGGGTAGCTGGGTAATCGGTTCTCCTTCCTCCCCATCACGCACCAGTTCAATGCGAAAGTCTGCTTCCTGGGTGGGGAAGGGAGAGGGAACTGCCACTGCTTCTCCAGTGGGAAGGGACCCGCTGGGTGCAGATCCGTTTGGGGAAGCCGTAGAGCCTGCCGATGGTACCAAATCAATCGCAAACCAGTTGTCCAATGTGGGCGCGGGAGTCCCGGCGATTGCGGATACAGTGGGTGACCCATCCTGCGCGGCGTCCGTGTCGTTTCCCGTCAGAGTATACTCATCGCTCTCCAGGGAGGCGACAGGTGCAAAAGCCGCCATCACGCTCTCCCCGGAGGGTTCCTTGCCGGAAAACCCCGTGCCAATCAGGATACCAATACACAGCAGCAATACCGCTGCCACACACAGGAGCCAGCGGGATGTAGATGGCTGTATGTTCATCATGGGTACCTCCTTGACGGTCGTTACCCATGATGTATATGCTATTGGTGCATGTATGTATGCAACGCGGCGGTATCCAAATCCGGATGAAGCGCCTGGTTGAGACCGCTGCTCAAAATTTCCGCCACGGTTAAAACCATCTCGTCCACTTCCCTGGGGGTTACCACCATATCTCCCATCAGGCCTTCAGACACCTGCCTTAGCAGGGTGGCGGTGGCTTCCCTGTGCTTGTCTGGCATGATCTGGTATTCCTCAATCAGCCGGGCCATGGCATCCCTGGCAATGGTGGAAGCGTATACCACCATGGGTACGCCGATGGCGATCACCTTTACCTTCAGTGTTTGCTCGGTGAGCCCCAGGCGGTGGTTGCCTACTCCGCTGCCGGGCTCGATGCCGGTATCCGTGATCTGAATGGTGGTGCAGATTCTCTCGCTTTCAAAGGCGGCCAAAGCATCGATGGCGATGACGCTGGTGGGTTTCACATGCTCCACCAGGCCCTTGCAGAGCTCGGCTGTCTCAATCCCCGTCAAGCCCAGCACCCCGGGAGCGATGGCGCTGACCCCCCGCAGTTTTCCCCGGGTCTCCTCGTTCATGGCATGGCGCAGATGCCGGGTAACCAGCATGCGCTCCACCACCCGTGTGCCCAGGGCGTCCGCGGTTACGTTGCGGTTCCCCAGGCCCACCACCAGCACTTCCCCCTCCGGAGGCAGCATTCCCAAAACGCTCTTGGCGATCAGTTTGGCCATGGCCCGCTGCTGTTTGGTATTGCATTTGAAAAGCTGCCTGTTTTCCAGGGTGATATACTCACCCTTGCTCTTTCCCAGTTCCTTCTCTGCCTGGTCCGACTCGATCCGGATGCGGGTAAGCTTGATATCCCCAACCTGTTCCGTCTCCATCGTGACGCCCTCCATGGGAGCGCTTCCCTCACCCATGCACTCCATGGCCAGGTCGGTACGAAAAGAGCGCATGCCATCCCCATCCTTTCACGGGGACAGCATGTGCCAAAACCGATCAAAGTATGTGCCTGTCTTTTGCTTAACCTTCGTAGTGCAGGGCCTGGATGGGATGAAGCTTGCTGGCCTTGTTGGCCGGATACATTCCAAAAACCACGCCGATGAATACCGAGAAGCCAATGGCCATCCACGCCACCCAGGCAGGGATCACCAATGTCATGTCCAGGATGGGCCCCAGCAGTTTGACAGCCAGGAGGGATATTAAAAGGCCCAGAATTCCGCCCATCAAGCTCACCACCAGGGACTCGATGAGAAATTGCATCAAGATGTCGCCTCTGGCCGCGCCAATGGCCTTGCGGATGCCGATCTCCCGGGTGCGCTCGCTGACGCTCACCAGCATGATGTTCATGATGCCGATGCCGCCCACCAACAGGGAGATCCCCGCGATGCCGCCCAGCATCAGGGTGAGGGTTGCCGTGGTTTCGCTGAGGGTATCCAGCATTTCGGACTGGTTGTACACGCTGTACTGGGTGCCGAAGGAGTCGGTGTTGTAGTTGTGAAAAGCTTCCTTTAAATAGTTCTCTACAGCTTTCTGGGCCTGGGGAACCGCGCTGGAGGAAACGGCGGAAACGTAGAAGGAGGTGATTCCCCGCTGGGAGAACAGGCGTTCTGACAGGGTAAAGGGGATCAGGATCTGGTTGTCGTTGCTGCCGGCGGCGCTGGAGCCGTTTTCCTTCAGCACGCCCACCACAGTCATGGCATAGCCGTTAAGGGAAAAGGTTTCTCCCACCACATGGGTGGTACCATACATTTCTGTGGCAGCCTCCGAGCCGATGACCGCCACAAAGGTCCGGTTGTCAATGTCCGGCTGCTTTAAAAACCGCCCCTCCTGAACCGTCCAGTTGCGGATTTTCTCATAGCCGGGGGTGGTTCCCTGGATGCTTCCGTCATCGTAGGTGGTAACTCCGGCCTTCACCGTGCCTGATACGTTGGTGATGGGGGCCACCTGGGCGATCAGCTCGTTTTGGGCCAGTTCCGAAAGCCCCTTCAGGGTCACGGGATTGGTCCGCCGGGCCCGGATGCTCACGTTGATCAAATTGGTTCCCATGCCTTCAATGCGGGAGACAACGGAGCGGTTGGCACCCTGGCCGATGGCTACCAGCACCACGATGGCTACCACGCCGATGACCACGCCCAATATGGTGAGGAAGGAGCGCATTTTGTTCCCGGCAATGGCCTTGATGGCCATTTTACACCACTGAAACAGCATCCTCGTTCACCGCCCCTTCCTGTAGCTTTCCATCCTCAATGCGGACGATCCTCTGGGCCCGCTGGGCCACCCTGGCATCATGGGTGATCAGGATAATCGTATTGCCGGCCTGGTGCAGGCTGTCAAAGAGGTCCAGGATCTCCATGCCCGTCTTTTTGTCCAGGTTACCGGTGGGCTCATCCGCCAGAATCAGGGACGGCTTCACCGCGATGGCCCGGGCAATGGCCGCCCGTTGTTGCTGGCCGCCGGAAAGCTGGTTGGGCCGGTGCTTCATCCGATCCCCCAGACCCACCTTTTCAAGGGCTTCCTTGGCCATACGCTTGCGTTCTCTGCCGTGGATGCCCTGATAAATCATGGGCAGTTCCACATTCTCCAGGGCGGTCAGTTTGCCCAGCAGATGAAATCCCTGAAAAATGAAACCGATCTGCCGGTTGCGAACCTGGGCCAGCTGCCGCTGGGTGTACTTGTTGATGGGCTTGCCATTGAGAAGGTAGGAACCGCTGTCGGGCACGTCCAGGCAACCGATGATGTTCATCAGCGTACTTTTCCCGCTGCCGGAGGGGCCGATGATGGCCACATATTCCCCATCATCCACATGGAGGGAAACATGGTTGAGGGCATAGATCTCCTCACCCCCCAGCACATACCGCTTGACCACATCCATCATGTCAATCATGCAGCCGCCCCCTTAGTTGCCGCCGCCAGGACGGGACCCGCCGCCGCCAAATCGGACATTTCCGCCGTCGGAGGGAGGCATGCCGCCGCCACCCATGTTGAACATCATTCCTCCGCCCATGTTCATGAAGCGGTTGAAATTGGTGTTGGCTTCCCGGGTCACCAGCACCACATCCCCCTCATGTAACCCGCTAAGCACCTGGGCAAAATTCTCGTCGGACATGCCGGTGGTAATGAAGGTTTTGGTTCCCGGTTCGTCGCTATCCGCAGCCTGGTTTTCATTGTACAGCCATACGTATTGGCCCTCCCTGGAGGTGTTCATGGCCGCCAGGGGCACCAGCAGCGCATCATCAACCTCCATGACGAAGATCACGGCGGTGCCGTTCATGCCAATTTTCAGCTTTTCGTCCCCCTTAATGTCCACCGTGACGTCATAGGTAGTCACGCCGCTGGAAGCGGTCCCGATATGGGACACATGGGACACCATGCCCCTGTAGATGATGCCCTCCAGGGCATCAAAGGTAATGGTCACGTCCTGATCTTCCTGGACATTGATGATGTCCAGCTCATCCACAGCCACCACCATCTGTTTTTGATCGCCCACATACAGGGAAGCCAGAGTGGTCCTGGCGGTCTGCTCCGCTGCGGAGACCTCTACCAGGCTGGACACAATCCCATCGATGGGAGAGTTCACCGTGCCGCTCTGCAGCATGGCCTTGGCGCTGGCTATCTGAGCGGTCAGTTTGTCGCGGGTATTCTGCAGCGTCTTGTATTCGTCGGGAACAGGCACGTTGATGAGATACAGCAGATAGTTCCTCTCCCACCTCTTTTTGTTCTTCTCCATATAGACGGTGGAAACATAGCCTTTCTCCGTGGTGGTAAGCTTGTAGGGAAGGCTGATATGGGCCGGAGCCGTGCCCAGGGAGACTTTCTGATACAGCACCTCCACCTCCTGACCCTCGTCGGCGTAGGTGTCGGGGAAGGTGATCTTTGCCATACCATCGTTAATCTCCCGAACCACGCCTTCCAGCGCAGTCCGGCCCACCATTACCGTTGCTTTGGAGGTCACGGAAATTCCCTGTTTAACGGGCAGTTCCACATACATCTTTCCGTCCAGGGACAGGAGAGCGATACTGCCCTTCGCGGCCATCACGTCCTCCACTTTCTCGCCTGCCGTTACATACACTTCCTTGACCACCCCTGTCAGAGGGGATCTTACGTAGGTAGTGCTGTTGTAGTCGCCGGACAGGGCTGCCATGTCACTTTCGCAGGTGTCCAGATCCGTTTGCAGGGTGTTGATGGTGGTCTGCAATGCGTCCAGGTCCACCTTAAGCAGCGGATCCCCGGTCTTCACCACGTCCCCAACGCTCACCAAAGCTTTTGTAACCGTAACGCCATACTCCAGGGCCACGTCCTGGGTTGCCCCAATGCTCAACTGGCCGGTTCCCGTGATGCTTTTGCTCAGCCTTCCCTTGCCGATGGTCACCTGCTGATAAGCATTCCCGGTAGCGGCAGCGTCCGCCGGGGTTGTTTTGGTATTCAGATAGTACTGATATCCAAAATACCCTGCCGCCCCCAGAACCGCCAGGATTAACAGTATTTTCAGTGCCTTTTTCATAATCATCCTCCTGGTGCAACCAAAATCATCACAGGGACATTATACAGGCTTTCCCTTTTTGGAAAGATGAATGTTTTGTGAATTCTGTGTGATTTCTGGAAGACCACCCATAATCCTCCGCCTTCCCGCGCATACTGCCAGTAACAATGCGCGGGAAGGCGGTTATTCATGATTGGATTTCTCTTCAGCATCATCGCCGGTGCGGCCATGAGCGTGCAGGGGGTGATGAACACCCGATTGTCGGACAAGATGGGCCTGTGGGAAGCAAATGCTTTTGTACAGGGCACAGCCTTTGTGCTATCCCTGTTGGTGGCGCTGATCTTTGGAAAGGGCGATACGGGAGCCATCCGCTCCGTGCCCAAGGGTTATCTACTGGGGGGCGTGCTGGGCCTGGTCATCACGGTCACCGTCATGCTCTCCATCAAGGGGCTTGATGTCACTGTGGCCATCTCCGCAATCCTCATCGCGCAGCTCCTGGTGGCGGCCCTGATTGATGGCCTGGGCTGGATGGGGCAGGAGAAGGTGCCCATGGGTTGGAAGCAATATGTGGGCGTGGCACTGATGCTGGGCGGGGTGGTGCTGATGAAGCTAAAGTAGCCGCTAAGGGCAGTCTAATGATCCAGCACTGTGTTGGTAAGCAGCGTCAACTCATCCATGGCCTGCCGCAGGGCTGCCAGGGAATCGTTGACCTTCTGGCCGCTGGCCAGCTTGGCGTCAAAGGCGTCAATCACCGAATAGATATTGTCAAAGACGGACTGGGCGTACAGCCGCCCCACTTCACCGTACATGCCCACGTTCAGGTCATTGAGAACCTCCATGCCATGGATATACTGGCGGATCTTTCCCAGAACCCCGCTGGTGTTGGTAGCCCCCAGGCTGCTCAGGGAGCTTGTCTGGCTGAGGGCATGCTGCATCTCGCTGCGAAGCTTGGCATTGCGCTGGTTCTCAAAGTTGCCGGCGTCCAGGCCGCTCCCGGCACTCAGCTTGATGATCACAAAGATTGCCAGCAGCACTGCCAGGATGATAAAAATCTGGCGGCCGCGATGAGACCTCATCACATAATTAAACCGGCTCTGACTGGAATAGCGGTACAAGGACAATCCTCCTTTAGTGGCTTGGCCGGGTGGACTGGCTGGGTCGTCCGGCAGGGCCAGGGATGGTTTTCCCACATTCGTGGGATTATTATACCACGCACTGGGAATGTGGTAAAGAGAGCGGGGGATCTCCAGAAATTGGCGGCGGATGTGGAGGAGGATTGCCGAGAAATCCAAATTTTCAATGTAAAAGGGGAGAAAGGAAGAAATACGCTTTTTCTCCGTTTTTTCCTTGACAAACCCTGGGCCCTCCTTTACAATCATCTGCAAACACGATGACGGGGCCCGGTTTTTTCCAGATCCTTACAGAGAAGTGTCGGCGGGTGCGAGACACAAAGGCGAGGAAAAGCTTCTCTCCTCCGAGTGGTGAGCGTGAACACCAGTAGCGTTCAACGGGTGTGCCCGTCATAGCTTTTGAGTGGGAGCCCTTGCTCCAACCGAAGTGGTACCGCGGATGCTGATGCCTCCGTCTTCGCAGCAGAAGACGGGGGCATTTTCAGTGCAGCCATTGCCAAAGGAGGAATATTCATGGCCTTTATCCCCACAACGACCCTGAACCCCTATACCTTGCATGGTTTGCTTCGAAAGCACGCGCAGGAGCGGCCCCTCCATGACTGCGTGGTAGCACCGGAGCAGGGCGTCTGCTGGAGTTGGAAGGAGTTTGACTTGCTGACGGACGAGATCGCCAAGGGCCTGTATGCCTGGGGTATCCGCAAGGGCGATCATGTGGCTATTTGGGCCACCAACGTGCCTCAGTGGCTGCTGATCATGTTTGGCTCTGCCAAGCTGGGGGCCGTGCTGGTCACCGTGAACACCAACTACAAGCAGTTTGAGCTCAATTACCTGCTCACCCAGAGCGACAGCAAGATGCTGGTGATGATCGGCGGGGTAAAGGGCAATGATTATATCAGCCACATTACCGGTCTCATGCCATCCCTGCTTACATGCCCGCCGGAGGACATCGGGGAAAAGCAGCTGCCCTTTTTAAAGAGCGTGGTGCTCATCGGCGACACGCAGGAGAAGCCAATGGGTATGCGGGCTTTTGACGATCTTTTTGAGGCTGCCCATTCCGTGCCCCAGAGCCTCCTGGAGGAAATCATGGCCTCACTGGATACCCACGACACCATCAACATGCAATATACCAGCGGTACCACGGGCTTCCCAAAGGGCGTGATGCTCACCCACTTCAACATCACCAACAACGGCCAGTTTATGGGCGATTGCATGAAGTTTACGGATCAGGACCGGCTGCTGATTGTGGTGCCCCTGTTCCACTGCTTTGGGTGCGTGCTTGGGGTGATGAGCTGTTTGACCCATGGATCCACCATGGTGCTGATGGAGCGCTTCAATCCCGGAAAGGAATTGGAGATGCTCCAGCAGCAGCGCTGCACAGCCGTCCACGGTGTGCCCACCATGTTCATCAGCATGCTGGAACACCCGGACTTTGACAAGTACGACTTTTCTACCCTGCGCACCGGAATCATGGCGGGCAGCCCCTGTCCCATCAAGACCATGCAGGAGGTTACAGGCCGCATGCACATCTCGGAGCTCACCATTACCTACGGCCAGACGGAGTGCTCCCCCGGCATGACCATGAGCCGCACCGACGACCCCCTTGAACTTCGCTGCACCACGGTAGGCAAGCTGCTGCCTCACACCGAAGGCAAGATCATCAACCCCGAAACCGGCCTGGAGGTTCCCCGGGGCACTCCGGGCGAGATCATCACCCGCGGCTACCATGTGATGAAAGGATACTACAAGATGCCCGAGGCCACCCGTCAGGCCATCGACGAAGATGGCTGGCTCCACACCGGCGACATCGGCACCATGGATGAGGACGGCAACTTCCGCATTACGGGCCGCTTGAAGGACATGATCATTCGCGGCGGCGAAAACATCTATCCCCGGGAGATTGAGGAGTTCATGTACACCCATCCTGCCATCTCCGACGTACAGGTGGTGGGCGTTCCCGATGAGAAGTACGGCGAGGAGGTCTGCGCCTGCGTGATCTTTAAAGAGGGCACCACGGCCGCCCATGAGGAACTGATCGAGTTTGTGAGAAATGGCCTCAGCCGTCACAAATCCCCCCGTTATATCCTGCCCATGGACTCCTTCCCCATGACAGCTAGCGGCAAGATTCAGAAATACAAGCTGCGGGAGATGGGCGTGGAGAGGTTGGGTCTCCAGGCCGCCGCCCAGATTGAGACGGCGTAGCATTTCATAAAAAGACCCTCCAGCCAGAAGGCCCGCCGGCAGGCGGGTCTTTGCCTTTCATTTTGTTCTTGACATTTTATACTAAATAACGTTACAATATCTGTAATGTAATAATCCATTGCACACTGTTAGGAGGAGTTCCATGGATTCCATCGTTTTATCAGGGAAGAGGGAGCTGGATATTTTCGTCAATCCGCAGCGTCAGAATTTGCTCCGCTGTATGAAAATCGCGGGCATCCCAATGACGCCCAAGCAGCTTGCGGATCGGATGGGTATCTCACCGTCCTCGGTGCAGCATCACATCAAAAAGTTGATGGAGTTGGGGCTTGTGGAGCTAAGCCATACCCAGCTCATTCATGGCATTACGGCGAGCTATTACCGCGCGTCCTCAAAAAGCATCAGCATTGGCCTGATGATGGGAGAGGAGCATCGGGGGCAGCGCCTTGCCCTCATGCAGGCGGCCCTTTCCCGCACGTTTTCCGGATATGCAGCTTATTGTGAAAGGAGCACGGCAGAGGCTGCCCAAGGACAGCAAGTTGGGGACATGCTCTCCGGCATCCTCCACCTGGGCAGGGAGGAAGCAAGGGAGCTCTTTGCCCTCATACGGACTTTTCTGGATGAGCATGAACAAAAGGGTAACAGCAGCGAGGCGTGGGAGTACGCACTCATTGCCTACCCGGTATCGGAGGGCCAGGATGGGTAGAGTTATCCAACTCATCCTATTCCTGAAAAATTTTGCAACCGGGATCATGGCCCCGGTGCTGACGCTGGCTTTACTCGCCCACGGAGCCACCATCCATACGATTTCGCTGCTCATTGGAATTTACTCCTTCACCGTGATTGCGGCTGAGTTTCCAAGCGGCATCTTTGCGGATCTTTATGGAAGAAAAAATGCTTTTTTGCTCTCCTGCGTCCTTCTCATGCTCAGTTCTCTCCTGATGGGGCTTTCCCAGTCCACCGTACTGCTCTGCTGCGCCATGGCATTAAGCGGCCTGGGACGCGCCTTTTCCTCAGGCAGCCTGGACGCTCTGGTCATCGATGGAGCGGGGGCAGGGGAAGGCGCATTGGTGAAAACCACAACACAATTATCCATTCTTGAAAGCGCGGGGCTGTGCGCCGGAGCGCTGGCAGGCGGCCTCCTGTCCCAGCTGGGCGCACGGTATGAAGGCAATCTTGCCACCAATGCCTTGATTTACGCTTCTTTGATTCTTCTGACTCATTTTTCTGTTCACGAGCTGCCGCACAAATCAAGCGCCGAAAGAGGAAACAGCCGGCTGGGCTTGCTTCGTACACAGGTTCAGGACAGCCTGGCGTTCGTAAAGCAGAGAGGAACCGTACGGGCTTTGCTCGTCCTTTCCCTTTGCACAGGCTTTGCCCTGATCTGCGTAGAAACCTACTGGCAGCCTGCGCTGTCCTCGTACCAGCCACAGCCTTGGGTGTTTGGCGCAACCAGTTTTGCCGGATTTGCCTGCGTCATCCTGGGCAGTTGGATGGCAAAACACCTTCTGGCAAAGCGTCCAAACAGCAGCATTGCAATCCTTCTTCTTTTCAGGGCAGTGTATGGTATGGCCTTGATTTTGCCGGCATTTCTGTCCCCGCAGTTATTCTTCATTTCCGCTTATCTCATGGCGTACTTCTTTCTGGGAGGCGGCAGTGTTGCGGAAAATACGCTTGTGAACCGGATGATTCCAGCCAGCCATCGTGCCAGCATTCTATCCCTGTTTTCCTTTGTGGTGCAGATGGGAGGGCTGCTGGCATCCCTGTGTGGATATGGTGTGAGCAGGCTTGCAGGGTTCCAAAGCATGTGGCTGGCTGCGGGAGGGCTGCTTGTCATCTGCGTGGGCGTGTTTGCGCTTAGGCCTACGGGGCTTGGCATGCCCGGCCCATCAACCCATGTGCTTGCTCCTCCTGAGGATGAAGCCTTCCCACACCCGCTCAAACATCGCCTTGACTGAATGCATACCTGCACCCACCAGGCCAGAAGCCTCTGTGTGCAGGTATGGCTTTTGGCGCGAGTAACGTTGCGCTTTGGGCCTTGGTTGCGGTACAATGAGAACATCCAGACGGTTTCGGGCATGCTACCAGTACCAAGGAGGATCTTGTGATGAAAGATATCTATCTGGCCGGGGGTTGTTTTTGGGGAACGGAAAAATTCTTTGCTTCCATACCCGGCGTAGTGGCAACCCAGGTTGGCTATGCCAATGGGCGCACGGAGAATCCCACCTATCAGCAGGTCTGCCATGACGATACCGGCCACGCCGAGACGGTCCGTGTGACCTATGACCCCGCATCCCTCAGCCTTTCGTTTCTTCTGGAACAGTTTTATCGGGTGATCGATCCCACTTCCGTCAACCGCCAGGGCCATGATCAGGGGGAGCAGTACCGCACCGGCATCTATTATGTGGATGCGGCGGACGAGCCGGTGATCCGGCAGTCCATGGACGGGCTGAAGGCGCGCACGCCGGGCAGGGTGGCGGTTCAGGTACAGCCTTTGGAGAACTTTTATCCGGCGGAAGAGTATCATCAGAAATACCTGGACAAGAATCCGGGCGGTTACTGCCATATCCCTCCGGCAAGGTTTGAGGAGGCAAGGCAGGCTGTGGACCCTTCCGGCCAATACCGCAAACCCTCCGATGACGTCCTGCGCCAGACCCTCACGGACCTGCAATACAAAGTGACCCAGCAGGCTGCCACGGAGCCGCCCTTCCACAATGCCTATCATGATCATTTTGAGCCGGGAATCTATGTGGATGTAACCACCGGCGAGCCCCTGTTCCTTTCCACGGACAAGTTTGAGTCCGGATGCGGATGGCCTGCCTTTTCCAGACCCATTGCGCCGGAGAAAATCCTGGAGCGCAGGGATATTTCCCATGGCATGATCCGCACCGAGGTGCGCAGCCGGGTGGGGGATGCCCATCTGGGGCATGTGTTTCCGGACGGGCCCAGGGAGAAGGGTGGACTCAGGTACTGCATCAACAGCGCTGCCTTGCGTTTCATCCCCCTGGCAAGGATGCGGGAGGAAGGATACGGCCCTTGGGTGAGCCTGGTGGAGTCAGAGGGCTGAAACAGGATTACAGCAGGAACATTTCAAAATCACCTGAATTAAAAAGATAAAATATGATAGATTGTGTTGACGTAAGCATGGGTTTGTGTTACCCTATCCTAAGGGTTAACATGCAATAACTCCATGCTTTATGGCAAAGAGGAATGAAGATGAAAACAACGGATCCGAAGAAAAAGGCGCTATTGGAATCCCTGGCTGGCGGGCTGATCGTATCCTGTCAAGTGCAAAAGGATGATCCCATCTATTCGGAGGATATTGTGGTCAAAATGGCCCTGGCAGCCAAGTGGGCCGGGGCTGTGGGGATCCGTGCCAATACGCCCCAGCAGATAAGGGCCATCAAGGCGGAGGTGGATCTGCCACTCATCGGTTTGTACAAGATATGGCATGAGGACACGGACGTGTTTATTACCCCCACATTGGAGGCCTGTCAGCAGGTGTGGGAAGCGGGAGCGGAGATTATCGCCCTGGACTGCACCACCCAGATGACCCATGAAGGAACGGTGGCCCGTGACCTCCTGCCCATCGTCAAACGGGAGATCCCCCAGGCAATCCTGTTCGCGGACGTGTCCAACTATGAGGAGGCCGTATGGGCCGTCGATCATGGGGCGGATATCGTAGGCCCCACACTGTATGGCTACACCAGGGAAACAGCGCATATCGAAATGCCCGACCTGCGTGAGTTTGCGCGGATGTGCCGGGATCTGTCGGACAAGGCCTATGTGATCATGGAGGGGCATTTGTACACCCCCGAGGATGCCATGAAGTGCATCTTCCTGGGAGCCCACGCGGTGGTGGTGGGCAGCGCCATCACCAGGCCGCACCTGACCGCCAAGCGCTTTGTGGACTTGCTCTCCGGCTATCAAAACAACTGGCGGGACGCGGAGAGAAGCAAGCACTGACCGCCGGTTCTGGAGGGGAATATGGTCAAGTTTGATTTGGATGGCGTACAGAATGTGGAGGTCAGCAGGAAACTGCCCTGTGAAAAAACACCTGCGGAGCAGCTCGAAATCATGGAGCGATACACGGCCACCCACCGGGAAAGCCTGGGGCTGTCCCGGGAGCAGCGGGAGCTGAACTGCCTGCAGGTCCTCTATCCGACGCTGCTGAGAAAAATTGAGCCGGACGACCTGTTTGCCGGGCGCATGGATGTGCTGCCCATCGGCTTTGGCTGCGTCACCTCCCTGGGCGGGGTGGGCCATTTTTGTGTATTCAACAAGCTGCGGGCATTCCAGAAGGAACTGACGGATCCCGCTGACCGGGTCCGGGTGGATGCACTGTACGACTACTGGACCCAGCATGACTTGAAAACCCTGTATTGCAGGGAGCAACTGACGGAGACCACCATCGGCCGGTTCATCGATACCGAGTATCCCATGATCGCCACAGCCCGGCTATCCGGCATGATGCTGGATTACCAGAAACTGCTGGATCTGGGGATCGGGGGCCTGAGGCTTGAGATTGAAACACGGCTGGCCCAGGACCCGGACAACAGTTTTCTGCGCTGCTGCCTGGGCGGACTGGATCTGTTTGTCCGGTGCGCCGATGCCTATATCCGCATGGCGCAGGACCAGCTCTCCACCGCCGGCGAGTCCCGCAGGGCGGAGTTGTCCCGCATCATCCAAAGCCTTTCCCGGATCACGTCTGACAAACCCGGAACCTTTCATCAGGCCCTCCAGCTCTTTTGGCTGTACGCGCTCCTGTCCGGTGTAATCAATTACGGCAGGCTGGACGACTACCTGGGACCTTACCTGGTCCACGACCTTCAGACCGGCGAGTTGACCCAGGACCAGGCATTTGACCTGGTCAAATCCTTGTGGACCATGATTGAAAACAGGCGTACCACGGTAAATGGCCGCATCATCGTGGGGGGGCAGGGGCGCAAGCACCCGGCCGAGGCCGACGAGTTTGTACACATCGCCCTGAAGGTGGCCAAGAGCTGCCGTTATGTGGAGCCCCAGTTTACCCTGCGTTTTGACAGCACAACGCCGGAGGATATCTGGGACGAAGCCATGGACGCCCTGGGGGCTGGAGCCACCTATCCCACCCTGTACAATGACGATGTGAATGTGCCTGCCGTCGCCTATGGCATGCGGGTGGACCTGGAGACGGCCAAGCAATATGTGCCCTTTGGCTGCACCGAGTTTGTCATTCAGGGGCAGAGCACGGGCACTCCCAACATCTGCATCAATTTGCTCAAGCTGCTGACCATCTATATGAACAGCGGCATCGACCCCATGGATGGCAAGCGCAAGGACGCGGGGGTTCCCATTCCGGTCCTGGATGAGATAGGTACCTATGAGGAGTTCTTTGCGGGGTATGCCAGGCTGGTGGACGCCTATCTGGACATGGCAGTAGACCGGCAGATGGCCTCCTTCCGGATGATGAACGAGCATGTGTCGTTTTTGATGATGAGCATGCTCACTGATGATTGCATCGCCCGCGGCCGGGCCATCCTGGACGGCGGGGTGCGCTACCTGGGCGCAACCAACGAGACCTATGGCAACATCAATACCTCGGACTCCTTATACGCCATCAAGAAGCTGGTGTTTGAGGACAAACGGTATACCCTTTCCCAGATCGGGGAAGCCATGCTTGCCAACTTCCAGGGCTATGAGGAGCTGCGCAAGGCATGCCTTCAGTGCGACAAGTACGGCAACGATTTGGATACCTGCGACACCGTGGCCAACGAGCTGTACGAGCTGGTCGCCAAGGGTACGCGGGAGCGGGGCATTGCGGCGGGAATGCAGTATTTCCTGATTGTGATCAGCAACAACCAGCTCAATACCGAATGGGGCCTGCGCACCGGTGCCTCTCCTGATGGGCGCCTTCGCGGGATGTACATGAACCCCGCCAACAACCCCCAGGGAGGGGCCAACCAAAACGGCCCCACAGCCATGCTCAACTCCCTGCGGAAGTTTGACCCCCGGTACCATGCGGGCTCAGTGCAAAACATCAAATTTACCCCGGCCCTGTTCAATGAGAACCGGGAGATGGTCAAGGGCCTTATGAAAACATATTTTGCGGACGGCGGCTGCCATCTGATGGTTACCATTGTGGACAAAGGCGAGCTGGAGGACGCCATGGAGCATCCCGAGAACCATCAGGATCTGATCGTACGGGTGAGCGGATTTTCAGCGGTGTTCGTCCACTTGGACCGCAGCATTCAGGAGGAGCTGTTAAGCCGCGTGCTGTATGGAGAGGAATCCGCATGAAGCTATCCGTCATGGAAATTCAGCGCTTTGCCCTGCACGACGGCCCCGGGATCCGCACGACGGTGTTCTTGCAGGGCTGCCCATTGCGCTGCCCCTGGTGCGCAAACCCGGAAAGCCAGGCAGGGGGGAAGAAGCTGATGTATCTTCAAAAGCGGTGCATCGGATGCGGAAGATGCGCGGCGGTATGTCCCAGCGGGTGTATCACCACAGAGGATGGCCGGCCGATTTTTAACCGCTCCCTTTGCATTGGCTGCGGCAAGTGCGTGGAGGCCTGTCCCGCCGGTGCGCTGCGTCTGAGCAGCAGGGACATGGAAACCTCCGAGATTCTTTCCGTGCTGCTTAGGGACAGGAGCTATTACCGCAATACAGGCGGAGGGATCACGGTATCCGGAGGAGAACCCTTTCTCCAGGGTCGGGGGCTTAAGGAATTGCTGGCGCTGTGCAAGGCAGAGGGGCTGCATACTGCGGTGGAAACCACGGGGAATACTCCCACAGAGAATATTCAGGCCTGTGAACCCCTCATTGATCTTTTTTTGTTTGATGTCAAGCATCCGGACCCGGTTCGCTTTAAGGAGGTGACCGGGGGTGACCATGCGCTTGTGCTTCATAATTTGACGCTGCTGCCGCCCCAGAAGGTGGTGCTTCGTGTTCCGGTGATTCCGGGTTTCAACTTTGATGAACAGGTATTGGGCGATCTGTTCCGTCTTGCGCTTTCATACGGCATTCGCCGGGTGGATTTGCTTCCTTATCACACCCTGGGCAGGGGAAAGTATGAACAGCTGGGAAGAGCCTATCCCTATGATGAAGCAAAGCCGCTTTCCAGAAAGGATCTGGAAAGCGCAAAGGCCATGGGCGAAGCCCTTGGCCTTGTGATGGGATAGTCATGCAATGCTGTTGACTGTGTGACTTGAACCGGAGCGTCTCTACCCCCGAAAAGCCGCTGCCTCATCAAACAGGTACAGAGCGCCGTGGTGACTTAGAAATGCGCAGACCGGCAGATCGGCGCGCTCGGCGAAGATGCCGCTCACGATGTCCCGCTTGTGGGCTCCCGTGGCGATGATGATGACCTGCCTTGCCTTTTTCAGGGCTTGCAGGGTGATCGTAGCGCCCAGGATTGGGGTGGGTTTCCCGGAAAAGTATTTTCTGCCCACGCTTTGGGTGGTTTCACTTAAGGGAACAAGGGAAAAATCACCGCTTAAGGGAGTTTCCGGCTCGTTGAAGCCCACATGACCGTTGATGCCAACGCCCAGAACAGCCAGGTCCAGGGGGTGTTCCCCCAGGACCTTTTGCATGCGCTCCGCTTCGGCTTCCGGGTCAGGGCGAAGACCGTCAAAGGCAATCACCCGCTGCGCAGGGATGCCGGCGGGATGGTAATAACCCAGGTTCATGGTGGCAATGCAGCTGCCAGGGGTCTCCGGGCCCAATCCCACCCACTCGTCCAAACCGATGTAGAGAGCCTGATCAAGGCGAAGGGCTCCGGTCTGCTGGCTGCGGAGCAGTTGGCGGTAGCAGGCAAGAGGCGTGTCCCCAGCGGCAAAGGTAACAGTCAGATCGGGTTTGTGTAAAAATGCCGAGGCCAGTCGGTCGGCCGCATACTGGCTGACCATCTGATGATCCCTGCAAATGACAATTTCCATGTTCCTTCCCTTCCTTGCTACTGACGCACGGATTTGCCACGGTTGTAGAGGATCAGCAGCAGCACCAGCACCAGCCCCAGCAGCACATTGCGTGCGGGCTGGGCCAGGTTGAAGGCAGTAAGCGTATTGTTCAGCACGACCATCAGCAGGGAGCCAGCGATGCTGCCCGTATAGGAGCCCACGCCGCCGGTCAGGGTTGTGCCGCCCACAATGACCGCGATCAGGGACTCATAGGCATAGTTGTCAAACATCTGGCATTTCGCGCTTTGCATGTAGGCGGCTCCAAGCATCCCTGTAAATCCGGAAAAGAGGGCGGAGATCACGTAGGTCAGAATCACAACCTTGTTTACGCTGACGCCATTAAGCCGTGCCGCCACAGGATTGTTGCCCACCAGGTAGACCTGCCGCCCCAGGCGGGAGCGATTGAGAATATAGAACATCAGGGGGAAGAGGATCAGCGCGTACAGGGACAGGGAGGGGATAACACCCCAGATTTTGGAGGTAACGGTTTTGATAAAGGTGGGGGAGGCATAGCCCAGGGGGCTTCCCTGGGTGAGCACGTATTGGAGGCGGGACACCACATTGCTGATGGCCATGGTGACGATCATGGGAGGGAGCCCCATCTTCACGGAACAGACGCCATTGAGAAGGCCGATCATAAGGCTCATCAGCATGACCGCGCCAAAGGTAACCATAAAATTCCCGTCCTGTCCGTTCATAAAGGCTGTGGTGAGGATGGCCGAAGCCGACATGGTGGCACCCACGGTAAAGTCCATACCACCGCCAATCAGCACCAGGGTCTGGCCGGCAGAGGCGAAGCTGAGCAGCAGCGTCAGCATGGTGATGGAGGTGATGGCAGTTATGTTCAGGGCGGCGGGCTTGGCCGCAATGGTCAGAATGTACAGGGCCGCGGCAAGAATCAGTGCCATTCGCGCAGGAGAACGTTTCACAAATACCTGAATCTTCTGCCAGAGATTCAGGGTGGCCGATTTACTGGTCACAACATTATTTTGCATTTTCTGCCCTCCTCCTAAACCGCACGCTGTTTTGCAGGTTGATTTGCAGGGCTTCCCGTTGCCCCTTGGCGGTGATAATCGTCATCAGCAAGCCCAGGAAGATGATGATGTCGGAAATGAAGTTATGCCAGTAAGAGGTTACGGAGAATCCGGGAATCAGACTGTAAAGCAGGTTGAAGAAGTAATACACCGAGTTTTGAATCAAAATCAGGAAACCGCCTCCAAAAGCCCCGCAGGCCAGGGAACCCCAACCCCCAAAGCTGAGCCCGCCGATGATGCAGGCGGACAGGGAGCGAATCCCGTAATCCTCCGCCTGATTGGGGTTGCCGGAGGCAGTAAGCAGGGTGAGGCAGATGCCTGCCAAGCCTACGAAAAGACCCTTCACCATGAAAGCCTGGAACTGAACCTTTACCGGATTGATTCCGGCGGCAAAGGCGTTGCGTGGATTGGCCCCTACCGCGTAGATATTGGTGCCAAACCGGGTGCGGGATACATAAGCCCAGATGAGCAGCGCCAGCACCAGGAACAGAGCCGCTGCGGGTATAATCCCAAAAAGCAGGGAGTCATAGGCAGAGTAGAAAACTTTTTGTACCTTTCCCTGGGGAACATTCATGATGAGTACGTTGACGCCCTTGATGGCATAGGTCAGGGCAAAGCTGGCCAGCAATGCCGGCAGGCGGAGGACGGAAACCAGCAGCCAGCACACCATAGAGGCCAATAGGGCCGCGCAAATCCCCAGCCCGCAAGCCAGGAGAAAGTGAATACCCCATGTCTTCATGGTCATGATGGTCACTACATTCACAAGAGCAACCTGTACGCCCACGGAAATGTCCATGGTCCCGGAGATCAGCAGGATGCTCTGGGCCATCACCACCAGCAGAAATGACATATTGGTGCTGAAAAGCGTTTTCATGATGTTGGCGCTGAAAAACTTGGCGGGTCCTTGAATAGCGGCATTAAGCACCAATGCCACCATAAACAGTATAAATCCTGTAAATGCCGGCTTTTTCCGAAACTCGGAGAAACTCTTTGATAAATTCATCTTCATCAAGCTCCCGCCTTCCGATTGGCCGCGTTCATGCCCATCATGGCTGCCACCAGGCGATCCGCGGTCTTGGACTCATCGCACAGCACGTCGCTGATGCTGCCCTCGTAAAACACATAGATCCGGTCTGATATGTCCAGCAGTTCCTCAGAGTCGCTGGAGGAGATGAGGATGGTCATGCCTTCGTCAGCGCATCTTCGCAGGATTTTATGGATTTCCCTGCGGGAGTGGATGTCCACGCCCTTGGTGGGGTCATCCAGCAGCAGCAGAACAGGGTTCATGGCTATCCAGCGGGCAATGACCAGCTTTTGCTGGTTGCCGCCCGACAGGGAACTGGCCGGATGATGCAAAGCTCCAATTTTAATTTCGTATTTCTCTACTGCGTCTTTGGCAAAGTTCCGCAGGGATTTGGGGGTCAGGTACTGAAAGATGCCGCCCTTGGCCACCTTGCCGGCCACAATGTTCTCCTCTACGGTGCGCAGGGGAAACATGGCCTCCCGGCCCCGTTCGCCGGATACAAAGCCGATGCCCAGGCTCACTGCGTCGGCGGGGGATTTCAGGTGGATGGGCTTTCCGCAGAACTCGATGGTTCCTGCCGCCAGCTTTTCGGCGCCCAGCAGCACGCGGATCAGCTCCGGCTGACCTTGGCCTTGCAAGCCGCCGATGCCCACAATTTCGCCCTTGTAGGCCTTCATGGAGATTCCCCAGACCTTGGGATAAACCTCCAAATCCTTTACATCCAACACCAGCTCACCCTCGGTGGTGGATTCGCAGCAGGCATCCGCCGAGGCGACCTCCGGCCTTTGGCCGGTCATATAGAAGACAATGTCATCCAAATTGAGCTCGGAGATGGGTGCATCAATCACCGTCTCCCCGGAGCGCATGATGGTGGCACTGTCACAAATTTCAAACACTTCGTTCATGCGGTGGGTGACGTAGATGATGCTCATCCCCTCCGCTTTCAGCTCCCGCAGGATCTGGAATAGAACCTGAATTTCGTCATAGTGAAGCGCTGCCGTCACTTCGTCCAGCAGCAGAATCCGCGGGTGCAGGGATACCGCTTTGGCCACCTCCAGCATGGTCTGGGTGGAAGGCGGCAGGGTTTGCACATAGGCAGCGGGATCGCAGTCGATATGGAAACGATCCAGCAGATCCCGGATGGTTTGCTGCGCCTGCTTTGTGTCTACGATGCCCACGCTGTTCAGCGGCTCGTTTCCAAGCAGAATGTTGTCGGTGACGCTCATGGTGGGGATCAGGCTTAAGTCCTGAAAGGCTGTGGCAATTCCCAGCCTTTTGGAATCCAGACCGGAGAGGATGGTCACCGGCTGGCCGTCCACAAAAATTTTCCCACGGTCCGGGGCCACCAGGCCGGCTAAAACCTTGATCATGGTGGATTTGCCCGATCCATTGGAACCCAACAGCGCCCGAATTTCTCCGGCCGAGCTCTTCAGCTGCGCGCCGTTTAAGGCGACAACTGCGTCAAAGCGCTTTTCGATTGCCCGCATTTCGAGCATGGAAGGATTCCCCCTGTCTTATGGTGTGATCCCTGCATCATTGATGAAGAAAGAGCCGTCCAGCCAGCGGACCCACCGTCGGCTGGACGGCTGTAAAACCGGAACCAGAAGGATAATCCTGGATTCTTACTTGAAGAACTGCTCAGCAACCTCGTCCACGGTCAGCCAATAGGTGATGGCATCGCCGGGGGCCATGGCAGCGGCCTTTTCTTTGTAAGCGTCCATGGTGTCATAGTTGAACTGCTCCTTGCTCTCCAGCAGGATGGAATGGATGGAGGGATCGCTGTAGATGTCGTCGCGAAGCTCTTTGCCCAGCAGGATGTTCAAGCCGAAGTTCAAAGCGCTGGCGCCCACGCCCGGAGGATTGGACAATACCAGGAAGTCCATCTTCCGCTCGTCCTTGTTGAGCTCAATCATGCGCTGCATCCACTCGCCGGTGTCGTTGAAACCAAAGAACTTGGGATAGGGTTTGCCGGTGGCATCAAAGGCAGCCAGGGCAGCCTCGGCGCACTGGGAAATGAGAACGCCGTCAAACTCCACGCCGGAGTTGAGGATCTCGGTCATTACCTGGGTGGCCTTGGCGGCATCCCAGTCGTGGTTGCCGGTGGCGACCACTTCCAGGCCCTGCTCTTCAATGCCCTTCTGGAAGCCGTTCTGACGGTCGGTGTTGGCGGAGTTTCCGTCCAACGCGGCCATCATAACAACCTTGGCGCCCTTGCCCAGCACTTCACCGGCATAGGTGGCTGTCCTGTAGCCCAGGTAGTACTGGTCGGTGGCGATGTTGAGGATGTTCACATCAGGAGAGGTGTAGATGCAGTCGGCGTTGATGTAGAGGATGCCGGCCTCCTGCGCCTTCTCGATGATGGGATCCATGCCGGTGGGAGCCACGGGGTTGACCAGGATGATGTCATAACCTTCGTTGATGCTGTTCTGGATCTGCTGCGCCTCGGTGGCGGCGTCCCAGTTGGAAACGAAGGACGCGTAGCTCACGTTGAAGCCGTACTCGGAAGCGGCCTTGGCAGCCTCCTGGATATCGGCCTCATAGCGCACGCGATAGGGATTGCCCTCGATGACCGCGTTGTG
Organism: Clostridiales bacterium; assembly: GCA_012729115.1. Classification (GTDB taxonomy): domain Bacteria; phylum Bacillota; class Clostridia; order Christensenellales; family Aristaeellaceae; genus Limiplasma. The sequence continues at coordinate 27,653 of JAAYDR010000071.1, forward strand.
GGAGGCCAGGCGGATGTCCTTGGGGGCTTCGGCGTTGCCGACTCCCAGGAGGCCCAGGCTCATCACCAGAACGACCAGGAAAACCAGTGTACGTTTCATTGCCATTCTCCTTTTTGTTTTTGTATTGACAAGGTGTTGACCACCCTGTTCACCCATGGAAGCATACGAGTATTACACATCCATTCGCTTCTTTTCACATTCTATCACATATATATGCGTTTGGGAAGACTCTCCTTCATTTTCTGTTGCTCCTGAGAGAATGCCTGCCCCGTTACGCCTGCTCAATCAGCCGCTCAAAGTATATTTTCGCCAGGCGAATCTGATTCTCAATGTAATCGTTGTAACCCAACACCTTGCCGCCCCGGAAGGGCATATGGCAGAACTCGAAGTTGATATACCCCTTGTATCCCTGTTGCTTCAGCGCGCGGATAAAGGCAGGGTAATTGGTCAGTACAGGCTGGATGTGGGGATCAAAGGATACCATGGAAATAGAGCCGTCCTCTGCCTCCACAAACTCGGCGTTGGCGTGAGAGAGCACCTGGAGATCGCCTACGTCGGCCACTGCCTTTTGGAGGTATTCATCGGACTGGGTCATTTCCGTCCAGCCGCAGCAGGGCGCATCCAGGCAGCACTTGAGCCAGGGGGAATCAACCCAGTGGACGAAATCCAGCATATCCTGGTATGTGTCGATGATGGGGTGGTGATTTTGCAAAGCCAACACCACGCCGCTCTCCTTGGCCCAGCCCACGCATTCCTTCAGGCATTCCACGACGCTCTGCCGGAGTTGGTAATCCATGGCCTCGTAGTAGGTATGGTTGCGGGCGGTCACTTCATAGTTGGCGATGCCCTCCCGCATGGTGATGCCGCGCCAGGCCGCAAACAGACGCAGTACAGGCGCGCCCAACTCGCGGGCAACGCGAATCTGCTCCCGCACCATCAGCAGCTCGTTTTCCAGATGCTCAGGAACGATGGAGGCAAAGTTGTTGTTGGCGGCCACCGCGCACATTTCAAGACCGCTCTTTTTTACATAGTCGCGGATTTGGGCGCAGCGCGCGCTGTCCAGGTCCAGGGGAGAGCCGTGAGGCCGCTTCAAATCCAGTTCAACGCCCTGATAGCCGTATTTTTTGGCGGTATCGACAAATTCCTCCACCGTGAGGGCAGGTCGATCACGAAACCAGGTGCCGGAACAGGAAATGGAATACAGACCGATTTTCATATGATGATTCCTCCTTTGTAAAATGGGAAAGTACCCTGACTACCAGTTCTCCTCCACAGGTTGCCCGGTGATTAAATGCTCGCACCCCTCCCAAACACGATCGATAAACTGATCCTTCATGGCAAACTCACCGATGCCGTTTACAAATACATTGGCCCTGCGTACCCCGCCGGGATAGAGGGACAGCACGTCGGTAGCCTTGCCGGGATCCGTGTATTCATAGGTGATGGTAAGCAGATTGCCCGATGCCGGTTCCTGCTGCCTGCCCAGATAAACGCCGTCATGAGCCGCGCTGGTAAGCAGTCGGAACAGGGAACGGAACAACTGCACATCCAGCTTCGTCCCTTCATAGGTAATGACAGGGTTTTTCCTGTCGGTCTGGTCCACTTCAAAACGGTACTGCCTTCCATCCCCCTTAACAGTAACGGAGGACACGTCCATGAGCATCGGCGTGAGAAACCAGCGCAGCAATAGCCGGTCATAGCGGATGTCCATGAAGGGCTGCCGTCCGATGCGGTAGACCACGCTGCTTCCCGCTCTGGTGGCATAAAAGTCGTCCTCTCCCAGGCGGGTTACAAGCAGCACAACATGCTCCGGCTGAGTGTCCAGACCATTTACCATGTCGCATTCAACCTTCATCCAGGGCTTGTTAAAACCCAGTTGGGAGATTTCCTCCTCGCTCAGGTTATAGCCTGCGATTTCCCTGGACGGAATGCCAAAGAGGGAGCCCAGCACTTCCACCCCATAGGTCTGGTCCAGTTGGTATACTCCCGTGCTGCGCACCAGATGAGTGGCTGTACCAAAGGACAGCGCCGCCAGGCGGGTTTCTTCATCCCCGCCCGAGGTGGCCTGGATGGTCACCGGCTCCTCCAGGGGTCCGCCGGTAAAGGTGATGTCCCGGATGGCAGACAGAGGGCTGGACAGGGCCAGGGCCGGGGTCACAAGCCTGGTGATCATCTGGGTCTTGGAGCGCAGAAAGGGTTCGGCCAGGCTCTTTTCCATCAGGTATACGCCTGGAAATCCCTCCACAGCCACATAGTAATTCCCGGAGATCTTCTCCTGGTCCCCAAGGGTCAGGCGCAGGGTCTTTTCACTGAAAAACACAAGGTCCACGGTAGAGGAAGGAGTCTGAAGGCCATACCGGGCAAGGGGCGCGTCAGCAACCTGCCGCAGGGCTTTCAGCTGCCCGCAATTGGTCATAAAGGCAATAAAGGCATCCAAATCCACGATGGTGCCCGGGATATCGTCCAGCACATAGCCGTCGTCCTGGTAATAGAAGGAATAGGTCCCCGTGGCGTTTTCCACCGTCACTGAGGCGATGTCCACAGGCTCCATATCGGTAAACAGGATTTCCTGGGTTTCCCGGGGCGCAGGCGAGAGCAGCAGCATTCCGTAAACTGCCGCCAGGGCGAGAACCACCGCACCTGTTATCAGCACAGTCCGCATCAAGGTTTTCATTACCGATACCTCCGCACCAGCCATACCACCACACCGGTGGCCAGAATCAGCAGGGGCAGCAGACCCGCCAGCAGCGCCCCCAAAGTGGAGGCCTGGGCGCTGGTGATGCCCAGGACCTTCCCGGACAGGGATTTTGGCTCAATGCTGATTTGGGCTTCCTGGCCCAGCAGATCCCCCAGGAGGAGAAGCAGGTATTCGCTATCCGTCAGGGAGGTGTTTTGCAAGGCGATGGAATCAAAGATCCCCGCGGAGGCGGACACAATCACACAGGAGCGCAGCGATGCGCCACCTGTCCCTTTCGCATTGTAGCTGCACAGCGCCAGGGCGGGCAGAGGACCCTTCACTGTGGTCTGATCTGCAGAAAAATCCGCCCCCGCGTTTGCCGGACGCACGCCGCTGGTTTCGCCAAAAGAAAGCAAGGTTTCCGTGTAATAGCCGTCCTTGGAGCGGAACAGCAGCTGCATGGGCCGGGAAAGGGGCATCAGGAAAGGGGTATTGGGGTCACGAAGCATGCGCCTGTACCGCTCGTCCGCATAATCGGCCATGGGGTAGAAGGGCTGATACTGGTACGTGCGTTCAGACCTGGTTTCAAACACGGCCCCGGTGCCAAAGGAAACGCCCCATTCCGACAGGAAGGCGTCCAGGTTGGGGAGGACTCCCTGGGAAGCGCTGGCAGCATAGAACAGGGTTTTACCGAACTGCCCCCCGTTGAACAGGAAGGATTCCAGCTTGCGCAGCGCGTCCTCCGACAGGTCGGTGGCAGGGGCAAACAGCAAGGCCCCGTCGTATCCGTCCAGCGATTCGGTGGTCAGGTTCACTGGGGCCACCTGATAGTTGTTGTCTGCCAGCAGCGCGGTGAAGAGCTTGGATTCCACCACGCCGTTTCCGGTCAGCACCGCCACACGCACCAGACGGTCGCTGGTAACGTTCAATAGGGCGGAGGTAAGCGCTTCTTCCGCCCGGGAGGAGGCAATGGTCAGTTTGCCGTCAGCGGTGTACTGGTAGTGAAAGAGGTTTTGGGCCGCGATCTGTTTTACCCTCTGGCCGCAGCGTACGATCACATCGCCGCTTGACAGGGTCAGATCGGCAAATCCCGCCGCGAAAGAGGGGTTGGATGCATAGTCCACAAAGGTCAGGGATACCGTTTCACCATGGCGGGGGTATTGCTGGATGATCCGTTTCGCCTGGTTCAGGTAATTGGAGCCGCCAAAGGCATCCTCCGTGGAGAGCACGAAGATTTCTACAGGCTGCTTAAGGTCTTGAAGCAGCGCCTTGGTATCCTCCCCGATCTCATAGGCTGCATTCTCGGTCAAATCTACGGACAGGGAATACCGGTCGGTAAGGAGCATGGCAATGCCGTTCAGCAGAAAAACACCGGCAATCAGCAGTACAACCAGCAATGTAAAAACCAGATTCACCTTGAGGGATTGTTTGAGGCGGTTCATACTTTTCATCACGTAGCCCTCCTACGACCAGCGGCGGCGCTCCAGGGCGACCACCGTGAGGGCCAGAAACAGCCCGGAAATACTGAGAAAAAAGCAGACGGACGCGGCGTCCACGATGCCCAGAGTAAAGCCGTGGTACCGGTCGTTGAAGGAAATCTGGACAAAGAAAACCCGAAGCAGAGGGCTTTGCACCACATAGGTCAGGGCATCCATCAGGGTGAGGAACAGGCTGACCCCAAAGCCGCCCACAGCGGCCATCACCTGGCTCTCCGTAAAGGCGGAGATCAGCAGGCAGATTGCGATGAGGGCCGCGCCCAGGAGAAAGAGGCCTATGAAATTGCCAATCACCATGGGCCAGTCCGGCTGGGAATACACCTCAAGCACTGCTGCCATCACCAGGGTGCCGGAGATGGACAGCAGATAGATAAGCAGGGCTGCCGCATATTTGCTCAGCACGATGCCCAGGCGGGATATGGGGGCGGTCAGCAGTGTCTGCTCGGTCTTTGCGCGCCGCTCTTCGCTGAGCAGCCGCATGGTAAGCACAGGCACCAAAAACATCGCCACAGAAAACAGCATGGCAAACAGGGTGGAGGTATCCGTGGTATTGCCGTACACATTATAGGTAAAAAAATAGTAAGCGGTAAAGAAGTACATCACCGCAATGATGACATACCCCAGCGGCGTCAGAAAATAGGCGCGAAGCTCTCGCCTCAGCATGGCTCTCACAGCGTACCCTCCTTTTGCGGGTTGTCCACCTCCAGGCTGAGGAAGGCCTCCTCCAGGGAGACATCGCTGCCTTGCATGGAGAGAAGGGGAAGGCTCGCCGCTGCCAGCGCGCGAAAAACAGGTACCCGGATATCTTCGCCCGATGTGCTTTCCAGCACATAGTCCCAGGCTCCAGGTTCCTGCTGCCCCAGGACGTCCACCCGACCGATCTGGGAAATCCGGCCCAGGATGGGCGCAATTTCCTCCATGCTGCCCTGTATGCGCACTCGCACCCGGTTGCCCCAAGCCAGGCGTCCGATCATTTCTTCCATGGGGCAATCGGCAATCACGCGGCCTTTTTTCAACATGATGATCCGGTTGCACACCGCCTGGATCTCCGTCAGGATATGGGAGGAAACGATCACCGTGCTGCGTCTGCCCGCGTCCTTGATGAGCTGACGGATCTCGATGATCTGCGAGGGATCCAGCCCCACGGTGGGTTCGTCCAGAATGATCACCTTGGGATGGCCCACCAGGGCCTGAGCAAAGCCCAGCCGCTGGCGGTAGCCCTTGGAGAGGTTGCGGATCATTCTTCCCTGCATGCCGGAAAGGCCCACCATCTCGCAAAGTTCTCCAATGTGCCGGGCGCGGTTGTCCCCAACTCCCTTGAGTCCGCAAATAAAGTCCAGATGCTCCCGGACCTTCATTTCGGGATAAAAGGCGGGCTGCTCCGGCAGATAGCCGATCAGAGCTTTGGCCTGCCGGGGGTTTTTTGCGATATCATAACCGCCGATGATGGCATTTCCGCCGGTAGCGGAGATACAGCCGGTGAGAATGTTCATGGTGGTTGATTTTCCTGCGCCGTTGAGGCCCAGCAAACCCACCACCTGGCCTTCCTCAATTACAAAGCTGGCATGATCCAGCGCCAGCTTATCGCCGTATTGCTTGGTCAGTTCCTTGGCAACAATCAGAGTCAACACCTCTTTGGAAAGCTTCGTCCCGCGATAAGACGAAGAATCTATACATACTCGATCCGCTGGTCTGGCGTGGTTTCGCACCCCCGGTCGCACAAAATCAGATCAAAATCGTCCAGGGAAGTAAATTTAACAAAGGAAGGCTTTTGAAACTTGCTGCTGTCCAGCAGGAGATAGTGCCTGTCGCTGTTTGCCAGTGCTATTTTTTTCATCTGGAGGCTGTCGATATTGGTCACAAAGCTCATGTTCTGCTCCAGCACCACGCCCGTGCAGCCGAAAAAGGCGGTGTCAAAGTGATACCGCTGGAGCTGTTCCTGGGCTTCGGGGCCCACATTCATCACATAGTGGGGCAAATAGTGGCCGCCGATCATATGGATGGTGGCCACGGAGTTGACCAGGTTTCGGGGCACAAGCTGGTTGTAGGTCACGATGGTGATATTCATTGTGCTCAGGAATTCCATCATGCAGGCAACGCTGGTGCCTCCGTCCAGGAAGATACACTCCCCGGGGCGTACCAGTTCTGAGGCCCTTTTTGCCACCAGGCGCTTGACGCTGGAGTTGAGGGTGCTCTTTTGCTCCATGGTCATTTCCACGCTGTCCAGATAATCCCCCAGTGCGGCGCCGCCGGGGATCCTTTTCAGCTTTCCGGCAATCTCCAGCTTCTCAAGGTCCCTGCGCACGGTGATTTCGGAGGCGTCCAGCTCCGCCGTAATATCCTTGAGGCTGATGATGCTTTTTTCTTTCAGTAGCTTCATTATGAGCATTCTGCGTTCAGTGGCTAGCATTATACCGACTCCCATTATATCATTTTGGAACAACATGGGCTACATCCAGCCATACAGCCTCTCTTGGGCTTTTCCCGTTACCGGTTGCGTTTTACCTTTTCATATTGTATCATAAAGTCAAATAATCAATCAACAGGAAAGGGGATTTATTATGAATAAACTCAAGGTTGCGCTGCTGGGCACGGGTTTCATCGCCAACATTCACCTCGAGAGCTACGCCCGCTTCGTACCCACCGTGGAGATTGTGGCGATTTATGGCCGCCATGGGGAGAATGCCCGGAGGATGGCCGAGCAGCACCACATTCCCGCCTGGTATGAGGACATCGAAAAGCTGCTCAATGAGCAGGAGGTAGACATGGTGGACATCTGCCTGCCCAACCACCTCCATCACGACGCCTGCATGAAGGCCGCCAGGCATAATAAACATATCGTGATTGAAAAACCGCTGGCCATGGCCCTGGAGGAAGCGGACGAGATGATCGCCGAATGCAAAAAGCGCAATCTGAAACTGATGTATGCAGAGGAGCTTTGCTTTGCGCCCAAGTATGAGCGGGTGCGGGCCCTGGTGGAAAAAGGCGCGGTGGGACAAGTTTACATGCTTAAGCAGGCCGAAAAGCACAGCGGCCCCCACAGCCCCTGGTTTTACAAAAAGGAAACGGCAGGGGGCGGCGTGATGATGGACATGGGCTGTCATGCGCTGGCCTGGTTCCGCTGGATGACAAAAAACAGCCCCGTGAAATCCGTGTATGCCCATATGAAAACCGTGCTCCATGATACGGACTGCGATGACAACACCGTGACCATCGTGGAGTTTGAAAACGGGGTGACGGGTGTTGCCGAGGACAGCTGGGCGCGGCATGGGGGAATGGACGACCGCATCGAGGTGTACGGTACCCAGGGCGTTTCCTATGCAGACCTCTTTCAGGGGAACTCCGCCCTGACCTACAGCACCCAGGGTTATGACTATGCCGCGGAAAAGGCCGGCACTACCCTGGGCTGGACGTTTACCATGTACGAGGAGGCCTTTAACCAGGGTTATCCCCAGGAGCTGGCGCATTTTGCCGATTGTGTGCTGCATGACAAACAACCTCTGGTAACGGCGGAGGATGGGCGCGCCGTGCTGGAGATGATCTATGCGGCCTATGAGAGCGCCAGGACAGGCCAAAAGGTAAAGCTGCCCTTTAGCGCGAAGGTGAAGTATCCCATCGAGCTCTGGCTCAAGGATTGATAAGGCAAAAAAGCAGCGCGGCGGAAAACGTTCCACCGCGCTGCTTTTTTGTTTGATCGCAGAATGATGGGCCGTGCCCTCCAATGCCGGTTGTCTCCTGTCCCTACGCTGCTCACTTTTCCAGAAAGAGTTTCTGGAGCATGCCGCACAGATGATCCACAGCCTGGGTCATCTCCTGGGAGACGGGGCCGTCAAACAGAAGGCTCTTGTACTGGAGCCCCAGCAGGATCACATCGGTGCCGGTTTCGTGGATGAGGTAGTTGATCATCACCTTTACCGGGAGCATGTGGGAGCAAAAGGTGGGGCCGCCCACCTTCTCCGGGGGGATTTCCACCACAGAGCCGGGGGCCAGGCCGACATCGCATGCGTCCACCACAATCAGCAGATCGGGCTGGAACGATTTGATCTTGCCGGTGAAGTTTTCCGGCGCGGTTTCACCGCCGCACAGCAGCAGGTCAGGGCAAGAGGGGAGGCTTTCCTCCAGCTTTTGGATCACCAGCATGCCCGCGCCGTCATCGGAACGCAGGGGAGAGCCCACGCCCAGCACGGTGATTCGCCGGGCGTTGTCCAGCTTGGTTTTCAGCAGATTTTCTATGTAACGCACTTCAGATCTCCCAGTCCAGGGAGGACTTGTCGGAGCAGGCCAGTTCAAAGTTGTTGGTGTTTTCCAGAGCGTCCTTGTTGCATGACTCCACGCATTGGCCGCAGAAGATGCACTTGTCCATGTGCACAATGGCCTTGAACTCCTTATCGGCCACCTTTTCAATGGTGATGGCCTGGGCAGGGCATACCCGCGTGCAGAGTTTGCAGCCCACGCAGCGCTCCTTGTTAAATTTCAGGGCGCCCCGGAAACGGTCCGACACCGGAGTCTTCACCTGGGGATAGAGCACGGTGTCGGTCTTTTTCCCCAGCATAGCCAGCAAGTCGGGCGCAATTTTACCAAAGAATTTCATTTCAGTATGATTCCCCTTACAATGATGTCCACAAGGATCTGTGCCAGTGAAATGGGAGCCAGCACCTTCCAGCAAAAGGAGATCATCTGGTCAATCCTGAAGCGGGCAAAGGAGGCCCGCATCAAGGCCAGGACAAAGACGATCACAAAGACTTTCACCAAAAAGAGCAGGAAGTTGAGGATGGCGCTTTGCACGAACACCGGAATGAAGATGGCTGCAATCAGGGCGGCCACTACAACCATCTCGCTGTTCAGGGTCATCTTGAACAGGGCCAGGAGCCTTCCGCTGTACTCCGTAAAGGTTCCGCCGACGATTTCCGTTTCCGCGTCGGGGATGTCAAAGGGCACGCGCTCCAGCTTGCCCTGGGCGGAGATGATGCATATGCAGAAGGCGGGGATGTTCAGCAGCAGGTAGATGGGATGCTGATGGTAAAAGGCGGTGATTCCGCTGATGGACCAGGTGCCCGCCAGCAGGGCCGGCGCCAGCAGGGCCATGTACAGGGGCACCTCATAGGCAAACAGCTGGGTCAGGGCACGCACCCCGCCGATCTGCGCGAACAGGGAGGAGGAAAACCAGCCTGCCAGAAAGAAGCACAGGGTCGGGATGGTGAGGAAGTACAGCACCACAATCAAATCACTGGCAAAGGGCATCAGGGAGCGGGAGGACCAAATGGGCACATAGAGGAAGGCGGCGGTGGTGGCGGCCAGGGCCACCATGGGTACGGCGGCGAAGAACCGCCGGTCCGCCTCTTTGGGAATGATGGTTTCCTTGGTCAGCAGCTTGATGATGTCCGCAAGCGGCTGATACCAGCGGGGCCCAATCCGGTTTTGCAGCCGGGCGTAGAGCTTTCTGTCAATGTACTCAAACACCAGGGAGATGGCTCCCAGGAAGAGAAAGCCGGGAAAGATCACAATGTAAAACAAGTCCAGCGCCATTGCATCATTCCCCCTTTCAGCGCAATGGGATCCTGGAAAAATCCATGCCCTGCTTACGGTACCACTGGGCCGAATACCGGCGCAGGGATTCCCAGTCCATGCTTTGCGCCTGGCCGGAGTTGGCATCAGTGACCCGCACCATGCGGTCCGTGCAGGAGAAACAGGGGTCAATGGCCGCAATTACAATCGGCACGTCTGCCAGATAGCCGCCATCCAGCATGTGGGCGATGGCAGCGGAGTTGGCTAGTGTGGGGGCACGGACCTTCACCCGGTCCGGCTTGTCGGTGCCATTGGAGCGGGTATAGTGGATGTCCTCACCCCGAGGCGCTTCGTAGCGGCTGATGCACTCCCCGGCGGGGATGCGGTTTGGCACCTTCACGGTGAGCGGCCCGTCAGGCAGCTGGTCCAGAATCTGCCGGATGATCTTGTAGCTTTCCAGCAATTCCTTCACCCGCACCACAGTGCGGCCGTACACGTCCTCATGGTCATCGGTGATCACCTGGAAATCCAGGTTGGGATAGATCCCGTTGGGATCGTCCCGGCGCACGTCCCGGCCCACTCCGGAGGCCCTCAGCACGGGTCCGGTGGTGTCAAAACGCAGGGCATCGGCCTTGGAAAGCTTGCCCACTCCGGACAGGCGCAAATACACCGTTTCCTCGCCCAGGATCACCCGGCTGTAGTACTCGGTACGCTCCTGAAGTTGGCCCACAGCTTCCCGGATTTTGTCCGCCATTTCCGGTGTCACATCCCGGCGAACGCCGCCCAGGGTGTTCATCCCATAGTTGATCCTGTTGCCGGTGAGCATTTCCAGGATGTCCATGACGATCTCCCGGTCCTTCCAGGCGTACATGAACAGGGTCATGAACCCGATCTCATGTCCGGCAATGCCCAGCCAGAGCATGTGGCTGTGGATACGCTCCAGCTCGCCAATCAGGGCACGGATGTACAGGGCACGCTGGGGAACCTCCACCCCCGCCAGATCTTCCACGGTCTGCACATAGCAGGTGGAGTGGGAATGGGAGCAGATGCCGCAAATGCGCTCCAGCAGATAGACATTTTGCAGATAGGTTCTGGACTCCGCGGCTTTTTCCATGCCCCGGTGATTGTAGCCGATACAGACCTGGGAGGCAGCCACCCGCTCGCCTTCCAGCAGCAGATTAAAGCTCTCCGGCTCTTCCAGGGCCGGATGCTGGGGCCCAAGGGGCACCATGATCTTGCTCATACGCTCGCCTCCTGTCCGGCTCCGCCGGCTTGTTTGGGCTTCCAACTCTTGCGCAGGGGATACTCACCCTGGGGCCAATTGTCCGGCAGGGGGTACTGCCTGCCCTCCGGCAGACCTTCCACCTTGATGCCCAGCAGCCCTTCCAGCTCACGCTCGTAGAAGGTGGCGCCCTGGTAGATGGAAAGCACCGTAGGAATCACCACAGGTTCCTGGTAGGGAGCCGTGCGCTTAAGGGTCAGCAGCAGGCCGTCATCTTTGGATATATGGTAGAGTAACTCATACTCCTTGCCGTTGTCCAGCCCCGTGATGGTGCACAGGTGACGGAAGTTCAGTTCCTCATAGCAAAAGGACAGCGCCTCCACAAGCAGCTCGTTGGGGACGGACAGGTAGATCCGGTGATGCTTCACCACAGCCTGCTCTGCGGCAACGGAGGGAAACCGTTCCGCGATTTTTTGCAACACTTCATTTTCCATCTTCACTGGCCTCCAGTTTTGATAAGAGCTTTACCACGCCGTCAATAATGGCTTCCGGCCTGGCAGGGCAGCCCGGCACGTACATGTCCACAGGAATGGCCTGGTCCACGCCGCCCTCAATGCAGTAACAGCCGTCAAAAACACCGCCGGAGCAGGCGCAGGTGCCCACCGCCATCACAAACTTGGGCTCGGGCATCTGTTCATACACGGTAACCAGCCTTTCCCGCTGCTGGAGGGACACAGGGCCGGAGCAAACCAGCACGTCGGCATGCCGGGGGGAGCCTTTTTGCACCATGCCAAAGCGCTCCACGTCGTAGCGGGGGGTGAGGGCGCATAACACCTCGATATCGCAGGCATTGCACGCTCCGGAATTGAAATGGACGATCCAGGGGGATTTGCACCGGGCCCAGGTAATCAGCTTGTCAACGACTTTCATCTGGCGACCTCCGAAGCAAAGCGAATAACCCAAGGGCGGTAACACCCAGGTAGACCCCCATCTGCAGGGACAGCCCGCCGGGGTCCGAGGCCACCACCAGGGCGATGACGTGCATCATGGTGAAAAACAGGGCAAATTTGAAGAATTCGCCGTATTCGGGTTGAGCCTGGTTCTGCTCCATGGTTTCGCCGCAGGCGTAGGATTGGAGCTTTCGATCCGTCATCTTGCCTTGAGGAGCCAGGCCCTTTGTCAGGGTGGATAAGGCCCAGCACAGGCCCAGCAGGATGAGAAAGGCAACAGGAGGGGAGAGCAACAGATGTTCCATGGGCGGCCTCCTTTCAAAGGGCTATGTTATCCCTTCAGGTTGTTCAGATCATCGGTGTTCAGGTGACCGTTTTGGCGGTAGACACCAAAGACGATGCCAACGGACACCACCAGCAGCATTACCTCGATGATGATGATCGTAATGGCGTAGGACTGGGCGGCGGCCATCTGGTCGGTTACATATCCTACGCAGATCATCATCAGCGAGACCGCCTTGGTGATAATTTCCAGAGACAGAAGGATGCGCATCAGGTTGCGTGTGATAATCAGGCTGTATACGGCGGTGGTTACCAGCAGCGCCGCAGCGGTCAGAAACAGAGCGAAAACCGACGTCATTTCTCCGCACCCTCCTTTTTGAAGAAGATCAGTACGCCATAGACGCCCACCAGCACAATGCATATCTGGGCCAGCAGATCCGTCTGACGCAGGTTCCAGATCATCTCTTTCCCCGCGGATTCAGGGTCCAGAACCGGGAGCAGACGGGTCAGGGGCCCATTGAGAAAGGGCAGCAACACCGACAGGCAAAGGGCCAGTACCAGCAGCAACGCGATGGGCAGGTACCGAAAGCGCTTCCTGCGCTTGCGTTCCCGCTCCTCCGCCTCCTGCTTGGTCAGCACTTTGGTCATGCTGATGGTGCTCACAAAGATCACCGTGATCAGCCCGGCGCAGACAGAAAGCTCAAAGACGGCCGCCAGGTGGGCACCCAGCATGTACATCACAACGGCCAGGATGCCGCTGACCAGAGCCAATCCGATGCAGGCTTTGAGCAGATCCCGCATCATCACAACCAAAGCCGCGGAGATCACCAGCGCGGCCAGCATTACGATCAACCATGCCTCATTCATAAGCTTACCCTCCATCCTTGCGCGTCATCAGAGCATGCCGTTGCCCCGAAGAAGCATCAGCAACACGGGGAACACCAACCCGGCCAGGACGTTGACGGCGGCCAGGGTCAACTCCACGAAACGCAGCCGTCCGCGGCATTCCGTCACATGGGCAAGCTTTTCATTCAGCTTCCCATAAAAAACCTTCTTTTGAAGCACCAGGAAGTAGGTCAGCGTCAGTACGCTGGATACCAGCGCTGCCAGGGCCACCCAGGGAGATATCTGCCACAGGGCGATGACGATGAGCAGTTTGCTCCAGAAGCCCGACAGCGGAGGAATGCCCGCCATGGATAAAAGTCCGATGACAGAGGTGACGCCGGTGATAGGCATCCTTTCGGCCAGGCCGCCCATCTCGTCCATGTTTCGGGTGTGGGTTTCATGCAAAATGGCGGCCGCATCCACAAACAGCAGGGACTTGAAGGTGGCGTGGTTGAAGAAATGCATCATGGCCCCCACAAAGCCGATGGCGGAGCCCGTGGACGCACCCAGAACGATGTACCCGATCTGGCTGACGCTGGAGAAGGCCAGCATCCGCTTGAGGTCGTTTTGCCCCAGGGCTCCCAGCGCCCCGATGATTACCGAGGCAAGGCCCAGGATCAGCATCACCTGGCCCAGCCTCGGGTCAAACCCAAACACGTCCCGGTACAGGCGGATCATGGAGTACACGCCGGACACCTTGATGACGATCCCGGCCAGGACCACGGAGACAGGGGAGGGGGCGCTGGAATGGGCGTCGGGTACCCAGGAATGGAAGGGAACCGCGCCCGACTTGATGGCGATGGCGGAGGTGTAGAGCACCAGGGCAGCGGTCACCAGGGTAGGATGCTCCCCGCCCCGGGTCTGAAGATAGGAAGCCACTGCCTCAAAGGAGGTGTCCCCCACCAGCAGGAAGAGGAAAGTCAGGCCGCCCAGCATCATGGCTGTGGCCAGAGCGCTCATCAGGAAATACTTGAAGGCGCCCTCCAGCTCGTCCCGCTTGCGGTTGATGGCAATGAGCAGGAAGGAGGAAGCGCCCGTAACCTCGATGAAGGCATACAGGCTGAAGAGGTCCCGGACCATCACGATGCCATTCATGCCCATCATCAGCAGCAGCATGGTGCCGCCGAAGGTGAACCGGTGAGACTTCACCAGTTCCTCCGCCACCAGCAGCGTTACGCAGCATATCATTGCAATCATAAACAGCACCACAGCGGAAATCAGGTCCACCGTCACCGTGCCAAAAAAGGTGGATGTCATCGCTTCACCGGTGGTGAAGCACCGGACCACGGCATAAGCCGCCAGTACCAACTGGCACAGGGACGCAATCAGCGCCGCAAAAAACGCGCTTCTGCGGTCGATCCAGGTATACAGGTTCAGGACCACCACCGCCAGCAGCGGGATGCCCAAAAACAAAATTGGCATAGGCTTGCCTCCTTTCGTTCTCTCAGGCCCACAAATAGATCAAAGCGACGATGACGACCCCGGTCAGAACCCAGACCATGTAGCGGGCCTGGCTGCCGTTGTGGGCCTTTTTCAGCATCAGGGAAAAGAAACCCACCACACGGACCAGGCCTACGTCATAGAACCAGCTGATGCCGTTGTTGACGGCCAGGGACAACCTGGCGTACCCGTCCTTCACGCCCCGGGCCCAGTAATAGGGATCAAAGGCATGGTTTTCCGCCAGATGGTAGACCAGGCGAAGCACGGGCGCGTGGTGGTAGTGGTCCGCCGACTCAATGCCCCTGCCGGTCTTTTTGTAGCCGCGCCAGTGATCCAGGGCTGCCAGCAGCAGCAGTCCCACGGAGATTCCCACCAGCACCCAACTGGTATGGGTCCCGATGTGGGCAGCGTGGCTCCCGCCGCCATGGCCGCCCAGGATGGGCAGCAGCACATGGTCAATCAAGGGCTGCTTGAGAATTCCCAGCGCAATACAGGCGGCAGCCAGAATCACCATGGGCAGCAGCATGGCGCGGGGGGCTTCCTTCACGTTTGCCTGATCCGGGCCGGGCTTGCCAAAGAAGGCCGCGTGACCCAGCTTCAGGAAGGAGACGGGGGTGAAGAATGCGCCCACGGCAGCGATGATGTAGAAGATCATTCCCCGCTCCAGGGCTCCGTCAAAGATCAGCTCCTTGGAGAAAAAGCCGTTGGTCATGGGAAATCCGGCGATGGCGGCAGCAGCGATCAGGAAGCAGATCATGGTCACGGGCATCTTTTTGCCCAGGCCGGAAAGTTTGTTGAGGTTTGTGGTGCCTGCCTGCTTTTCCACAGCTCCGGCGGTCAGAAAGAGGCAGCACTTGTAGACGGCGTTGTTGAGCATGTGGAACAGGCCGCCGATGATTCCCACAGGCAGCGCCGTGCCGATTCCCAGGATCATATAGCCCACCTGGCTGACGGCGTGGTAGGACAGCAGCCGTTTGAAATCCCGCTGGATCAAAGCCATCATTACCGCAAAGATGATCACGCACACACCCAGGATCATCAGGGCCATGCTCATGGGAGAGCCGGGGTCCAGGGGGAACATGTCCAGGGTAATTCGCGCCAGGAGGTAAATACCCAACAGCTTTTCCAAAGCGCCCGGCAAAAAGGCCATAAAGGGCATGGGCGCGTCGTTGGCTGCGTCAGGAATCCAGGTGTGGAAGGGCATGGAGCCTGCCTTGGAGATGGCTCCCACCACCAGCAGCACAAAGGCCACGGCTCCCCAGCCGGAAATCTCCAGATGGATATGAGCCATATCCAGGGTCCCAGCCAGGTAAGCCGTCATGCCGATGCCCAGCATCATCATCAGATCCGTGGCTCCGGCGATCATCAGGGCTTTTGTGGCGGTTTTCTGGGCCCCCCTGCCACCAGAGATGATCATGCCGTACATCGTCCCCATGATCGCTTCCCAGAAAAACAGCAACACCAGCAGGTTGCCTGCCAGCACCGCACCGCTGGCCAGGCTTTGGGTTACCATCATGCAGAAGTAAAACAGGGGCCGGTAGGCCTTGCCCTTGGAGAATGCCGCCGTGTACAGGCTCACCAGCAGGCCCAGGGCGGAGGCGCAAAATACGATAAAGCCGCTGAAATGGTACCAGCGCAGGGAGAAATCCATGCCAAAGCCGCTCCAGGGGGCTGTGAGGGCTACCTCCTTGCCCAACAGCAGGCAGGCCAGGACAAACTGAACCAGGGCGCTCAGGACAAGCACGATCTCCTTGCCCCGTGGCCATTTGCGGGGAATGAGCAGGGACAGGGTCCCCAGGGAAGCGGGGACGGCCAGGAGCCAAATCATCAGGGATTGTTCCACAGTCATCATCATTTGAGGATCACCGCCATTTGCGTCACAATCTTTTCCACATAATCCGCGGGAGTCGCCACCAACAGGCCGCTGACCAAAGAGAGAACCGCCAGCAGGCTCACGGAGGCCACCATGGTGGGAGTGGCGTCATGGGCATCGGGATATGTCTCCCGGGGTTCCCCCAGGAACACCAGCATAAAGGCCCGCATGAGGTAAATCAGGGTCATCACGGCACTGATAATGAACACAATGGCAATGATCGGCTGTCCAGCCTCCACGGTGCCGGCAATGACCATGTATTTGCTGAAGAAGCCGCCAAAGGGAGGCAGGCCCATCACCGAGAAAGCGCACAGCAGAAAGCTGACGGCTGTGACCGGCATTTGCTTGAACAGCCCACCCATCCTGCGGATGTCCTTGGTGTGGCAGGCGTGCTCGATGATGCCCGCGCACAGAAACAGTCCCGCCTTGGAGACGGCGTGCATGAGGATGTACAGCAGCCCGCCGGCCAGGGAGAGTTCCCCGCCCACGGAAAGCCCGAGCATGATAAAGCCCAGCTGGCTCACTGTGGAGTAGGCGATGATCCGCTTGATATCGTCCTCCCGGATGGCCGCTCCCGCGGAGAGCATGGCGCTCACCGCTGCGATCACAGGCACAATCACATGAAATACCTGGGAAATCTCAAAGTTCACCACAAACAGCCGGGTGAATACATACACGCCTATTTTCACCAGCACCGCTGCGTGCAGAAGGGCTGTGGCCGGGGTGGGGGCTACGCCGCCGTCCGCCAGCCAGGAGTGCAGCGGCAGGGTGGCGGACTTGGAGAGAATGCCAAAAAGAATGAGAATCACGGCCAGATCGGAAATCGGCTTTCTTTTCAGCACGGTCAGATCAAAGGTGCCGTACTGCTGATAGATGGCAATGAATCCGCCCAGCATAATCAGCGCTCCGGCTCCGGTGATCAGGAAAGCCTTGTTGGCCCTGCGCACGTATTCCTTCTCCCGAAAGAAGCCGATCAGCCTCCAGCAGCAGATGGCGGAAATCTCCCAGAAGGTATACAGGAAGATCAGGTTGGTGGTCAGGGTGATGCCCATCATGGCCCCAATAAACAGCACTACAAAGAAGTAGTATTCACCCTGATGAGGGGAATGGGCGATATATCCATAGGAGTACAGCACGATGATCAGCCCCAGAAAGGCGCTGATCAAGGCCATGAACACGGCCAGACCGTCCGCCATAAGGCCAAAGCTCAGCCCCAGGGGAAGGGGGATCGTCAGGGAGACAGGCGTCCCGGACAGCGCGTCGGGCAGCAGGGAAAGAAGCGCCACAAAAGGAACCAGGACCCCCAAAAAGGCCAGCGCGTTGCGAAACTTCGCGGACAAACGGCCGGTGACCGGCAGCAGGCATGCGCCCAGGATGGGCACAAACACCACCGCCAACAGCAGGGACGGACTTACCATGACATGATACCCCCAGCATAGAATCAGGCAACAAATGATCTCTCATGCCGGTCAGGCATGAGAGGCAGACCTATTATAGGACTGAGCGGCTGAACAGTCAACGAGCAATTTCATATATATATTCAGGAAAAGATTGTTTCATTTGTGACGATGGTGGAGATGATTGAGCAGGGAAGAATGGCTTGACTACGGGGTGGATCTGTCTATAATGAACGGGAAGAGGGGGGAGCGGGATGCACGAGTACGGCCTGACCAAGGGGATCGTGAAGATTATGCTGAAGGCCGCGGACGAACACCAGGCCCTTCGGGTGACGGGGGCGCGCCTGGTGGTGGGAGAAAATACCAGCATCATTCCCGGCTCTGTTCAATTGTACTTTGACCAGATCGCCAAGGGCACCAAGGCGGAGGGGGCTGTGCTATCCATCCGCACCGTCAAAGCGGAAATGCGCTGTCCCCTGTGCGAAACAAACTTTATCCGTCCACGCTTTTCCTTTGAGTGTCCTGCCTGCGGAACCCTGGGCAACCCTACGCAGATCGGCAACGAGTTCTATCTGGAAAGCGTGGAGCTGGAGGACGGCAAGGAAGAAGGAGGAATACCATGAGCAAGCAAGATGTGGAAATTATGGCGGACATTAACGCCGAAAATGACCGCCTGGCGGAGAAACTTCATCAGGACCTGGTAAAAAAGGGAATTTTTACCATCAATGTCATCGGCGCTCCCGGGGTGGGCAAGACTTCCACCATCACCCGGATCATTCAGGGCCTGGCTGACATTCCCAGCGCAGTGGTGGAGGGGGATATCCAGTCGGATATCGACACCCAGGCACTGAAGGAGAGGGGCATCCCCTCGGTACAGATCAATACCGGAGGCGCCTGCCATATTGATGCCGTTTTAATGGAAAACACCCTGGCGGGTTTTCCCCTCAGGGAGAACAGCCTGCTGTGGATTGAAAACATCGGCAATCTGGTGTGCCCCGCGGAGTTCATGATTGGCGAGGATGTGAAGATGCTCATCTGTGCGGCCACCGATGGCTCGGACAAGCCCTACAAGTACCCCCTGGCCTTTGAAAAGGCTGCGGTGATCCTGATCAACAAGGCGGATCTGCTGCCCCATGTGGATTTTGATCTGGAGTATTTTACCAGGGGCATCCGCGCCCTGAACGCTGCCGCGCCCATTATTCCCGTATCTGCCAAGACCGGCGAAGGGATCAGCGAGGTGTGTGAATGGATTGGGCAAAGACGTTCCAGTCGCTGATATGGATTGAGGGAATCGTCCAGGGGGTGGGCTTTCGGCCTTTTGTAGTCCGGATGGCCCGCAGGCATGGCATTTGCGGCACGGTGCAAAACGCCCAGGGAGCCGTACGGATTTCTGCCTTTGGGCCCGAAGAAGGCCTGGATGCCTTCATTTCTGCCCTGGAAATGGAAAAACCCGCGCCCAGCCACATTGCCCGGATGGGGCAGACCCGCCGGGAGTTGGCTGCCGGGGAGGAGGTTCCGGATTCATTCCGGATTCTGCCCAGCCTCCAGGAGGAGAACAGGCTGGTGATGCCCTCCCCGGACCTGGCGGTCTGCGACGAATGCCTTCTGGAGATGGCGGATCCATCCGGCCCCCGGTACCGGAACCCTTTCATATCCTGTACCCACTGCGGGCCCAGGTTTTCCATCCTCAAATCCATCCCCTATGACCGGCGGAATACTTCCATGGCGGATTTCCCGCTGTGCCCCCTGTGTCAAAGGGAGTATACGAACCAGGACAACCGCCGCTTTCATGCCCAGACCGTGTGCTGCAATGACTGCGGCCCAAGGCTCCAATGGGTGGATCGGGAGGGGAAAACAACACAGAAGGCTCTTGAGCGGGCCATAGACATCTTGGCATCAGGCGGCCTTGTGGCTGTCAAGGGCATTGGAGGCTATCACCTGGCTGCGGATGCCACCCGGGAAGAAGCTGTGATGGCCCTTCGGGAGGTGAAGGCCCGGGAGGCCAAACCCTTTGCCGTGATGTTTGGGGACATGTCTGCGCTGCTGGCGTGCTGTCATGCCGGGGAGGCGGAGCAGGCATTGCTCCTTAGCCCTGCCCGGCCGATTGTACTGCTTGGGAAGAAGCCCTCGGCCATTGCGCCCCAGGTCTGCGGCCCAAGCCCGGACATCGGCGCGTTTCTGCCCTATACGCCGCTCCAGCATCTGCTGCTGGCCCACCTGCCCCCCCTGGTGATGACCAGCCTGAACCATTCCTCCCTGCCCATCATCGCCAGGGATGAGGACGCCTTGGCCTTCATGGAGGCTCATCCCCAGGTGGTCGGGTCGCTGGTTCATGACCGGCCCATCCTCCATCCCCAGGATGATTCCGTGATGCTGTTCATCGCAGGCAAGCCCACCTTTTTGCGCCGCGGACGGGGCTATGTGCCCCAGGGGATTCCGGTAAAGGATGGAAATGTGCTTGCCCTTGGGGGACAGGAGAAGAGCGTTTTTACCCTCACAGGCCAGGGCTATGCCTATCCTTCTACGGAGCTGGGGGATTTGGACACCGTGGAAAATGTGGCCCAGTATTGCAGCACCCTTTCAGCCATGGAAGATCTGCTGGCGTTTGCTCCCAGGCTGGTTGCCTATGACCCCCATCCGGGATACGCAACCTCCCGCCTTGCCCGGGAGCTGCCCGGGCCGAAGCTTCCCGTCTATCATCATCATGCCCACATCGCCTCGGTGATGGGAGAGCATGGCTTGATGGGTCCGGTGATCGGTGTTGCTTTTGACGGCACGGGATATGGGGAGGACGGCACCATCTGGGGGGGCGAGTTCCTGATTGCGGACCGCAGGTCCTTCCGCAGGGACGCGTCGCTCAAACCCGTGTGGCTGCTGGGGGGAGATGCCTCCGTGCGCAGGGCGTCCCTGACGGCCGACTGCTACCGCTATGACGCGGGGCTGGCTCAGGACCTTGACCCGCTGCTGGTGCGGGTCCTGGAGCTGCGGGTCAACGCGGTGGCATCCTCCAGCATGGGACGGCTCTTTGACGCGGTGAGCGCGATGCTTGGCATCTGCACTACCTCCACCTACGGTGGGCAATGCGCCATGGAGTTGAACTACGCCGCCCAGACCTTTGCTCAGGAGGGCAGACTGGCCGAACCCTTGCCCTGGGAGCTTGGAGCGGAGAGCCAGGTGGATTTCGCTCCCTGCATCCGCGCGCTGCATGCCCGGCTTGGGCAGGGGGAGTCCCCTTTCGCACTTGCCTACGCCTTCCATGAAACGGTTGCCCGGATGGTGCTGCGGGTGTGCCTTCATCTGCAAGAGCAGACCGGAATCAAAACCGTATGCCTCTCCGGAGGCGTGTTCCAGAACCGGCTTTTGACGGAGCGTGTGATTTCCTTGCTTGAAGGAGAAGGCTTTGGGGTATACAGAAACCAGGCCGTTCCACCGGGGGACGGCGGCATTTCCTTTGGACAAGCGGTGGTGGCGCTGGAAGCGATGAAGGAGGGATCATTCCCATGTGCATAGCGGTTCCCGGCAGACTGATTTCCCGGGAGGGGGATCAGGGCAGGTGTGACGTGCGGGGAAATGTGGTTTTGGTGGAGTTGGGCCTTGTGGACGCGGATATTGGCGATTACCTGCTCATCCACGCGGGCTGCGCCATTCAAAAAGTGGAACAGGAGGAGGCCAGGGAGATTTTGGAGCTGCTCTCTCTGGTGGATGCGTATGCAGGCAACGCTTGAAGGGATTGCCGCTGCCATCCGTAATTACAAAGGCCGGCCCATCAAGCTGATGGAGGTCTGCGGCACCCATACCGCTGCGATTTCAAGGCAGGGGGTTGCGTCCCTGCTGCCGGAGGGAATCAGCCTGGTGTCGGGCCCCGGTTGCCCGGTGTGCGTCACGCCAGGCGGGTACATTGATACCTTGTGCCGGGCGGCTCTTGCGGATAAGACCACTGTGCTGACCTTCGGGGATATGATGCGGGTACCCGGCAGCGAAGGATCCCTGATGGAGGCCAAAGCTCGCGGGGGAAGTGTGGAGATGATGTATTCCCCCATGGACGCCCTGCGCAGGGCCAAAGCCCAACCGGAGCATACCTTCCTGATTGCGGCCCTTGGCTTTGAAACCACCTTGCCCATGTACGGACTGCTTCTGGAACGGCTCAGGGAGGAGCGCATCGATAACGTACGTCTTTTCCCTCAGCTCAAGGCGCTGATTCCCTGCCTGAACTGGCTTTGCCAGCGGGACCCGGACATCGACGGCTTCCTGGGCCCCGGTCATGTGAGCGCCATACTGGGCTCGGACGCCTTTGACCCCATCAGCGAGCGGTACAGGGTGCCTATGGCCATCGCGGGCTTTGGGTACGAACATTTGGTGGTGGCCTTGCATGACCTGATCACGCAGGTGTCCCAGGGGCGGCACGAGGTGCGCAATTTCTATCCCAGCGCCGTTCTGCCCCAGGGCAACGAAAAGGCGCAGGCGCTGATCGCCCGCTGTTTTGTTCCCCAGGATTCTCTGTGGCGGGGCATGGGGGAGGTGCCGGATTCGGGCTACGGGCTGGCTCCGGAGTTTGCGGAGTATGAGGCGAAGCTTCCCATGGGACAGAGCACCAAAGAGCCTCCCGGCTGTCTGTGTGCCAACGTCATCATCGGCCGTGCGATTCCCACCCAATGCCCGATGTTTGGCAAAACCTGCCTGCCCGAGAATCCGGTGGGGCCGTGCATGGTGTCCAGTGAAGGAAGCTGCGGCATCTGGTATCAGAACCGGCGCGCCCGATAAGGAAGGATATGTATGAAGATCACCCAGGCCCACGGCGGTGGCGGGAAGCTTACCGCCGACCTCATCAGCAACATCTTTGCCCGGCATTTCGCCAATGAAGCCCTGGATCAAATGGAGGACGCGGCGGTACTGACCTTGGGCACGCCCAGGGTCGCTCTGACCACGGACTCCTTTGTGGTGACCCCCCTGTTCTTTCCCGGCGGGGATATTGGCCGCCTGGCTGTGTGCGGTACGGTCAACGACCTGCTGATGAGGGGTGCCACCCCCCGCTATCTGACCGCAGGCTTCATCCTGGAGGAGGGTCTGGATACCCACACCCTGGAGGACGTGGTCATTTCCATGAAGAAAACCGCTGACGAAGCGAGGGTTTCCATTGTGGCGGGGGATACCAAGGTGGTGGAGGGCCATGGCGGCCTGTACATCAATACTGCGGGGGTAGGGGAGATGCGCTGCTCCCAGAACATAAGCGCAGGCAACGCCCATCCCGGGGATGTGGTCATCATCTCCGGTGACTTGGGGCTGCATCATGCGGCCATTCTTTCCGCCCGCATGGGCATTGAAAACACCATCAAAAGTGACGCAGCGCCCCTTGGGGAAATGGTGGGGAAGCTTCTGGAAGCCGGCTTGCCTGTCCATACCCTGCGGGACATCACCCGGGGCGGGCTGGGAACAGTGCTGTATGAAATTGCCCAGGCTTCCGGAGTCCACATTGCCATGGACCACACCGTCCCCCTGACCAACGATATGGTGGCGGGCTTTTGTGACCTCCTGGGCCTTGATCCCCTGTTCATGGGCAATGAGGGAAAGATGGCCCTGGTACTGCCGGAGGACTTCGCAAAGGAGGCCTTGGCGCTGTTGGACGCTTCCTGCTATGCATCAAAGCCCCGGATCGTGGCCAGGGTGCGGGAAAGTGCCTCTCCCCTGGTGACCTTGGGAACCCGGGGAGGCGGAACCCGCATCATCGAGCCCATGGCGGGAGAGGGGCTTCCCAGGATTTGCTGATGGCATGGACCGCATGGATTCCCTGTCGCAGGGTTTTACACCTTGCATTGTACAAAATCTCCCCTCGGTGGTATAATAAACTGTTATGGTTGCGGCGTAGCGTTTGCAGCAGCAGAGGTTGAAACCAAAGGAGGCGGAGGGATGGGCAAGACACCGGAATGGGGCCGGAGGTTGGCCGGGAGGCTGTCCGCGTTCCTCCTGCTGGCTGTCCTGCTGGCGGCCTCCGGGCCTTTTCAAACCCTTTTCGTCTCATCCGTCCTGGCGGAGCCCTTTGTGGAGGATGTCCAGTTCATTCCCCCAAAACTTCCCTCGGACGTGGACCCCTATGAACCGGCCCACCCGGAGGATCTTCAGGAGGAGCAGCTTTACGCCAAGGCCGCCATATTGATTGAGGCAAAGTCCGGAGAGGTCATCTTTGAGAAGAATGCCGACGAGCGGATGTACCCCGCTTCCACCACCAAGATCCTCACGGTATTGCTGGGGCTGATGATGGGGGATTTGACAGCCCAGGTCACAATGACCGATACGGCAGCCGACATCCCCGACGACAGTTCCACCATCCCCCTGGACGTGGGGGAGACCATCAATTTCAAGGATTTGCTTTTTGTAACCCTGATGCGCTCGGGCAATGACGGAGCGAACCTGATTGCGGAGACCATCAGCGGCAACATCAACGACTTCGCGATTCTGATGAACCAGGCGGCGGCCATGTATGGCTGCACCGGCACCAACTTCACGAACCCCAGCGGTCTGTTCAACAACGACCACTACACCACTGCCCGGGACATGGCGAAGATCGCCCAGGCCGCCATGGCCAACGAGACCTTCCGTGAGATGGCCAAGGTGTACACCTACAGTCTGCCCCGCAGCAACCTGCATCGAAGCCGGGTACTGGTCAGCCAGTCGCCGGATTTTCTCAACCCCAACCTGGAGGGGAACGAGTTCTACTATCCCTATGCCATTGGTGTGAAAACCGGTTATTTGAATCGTGCGGGTTACTGCTATGTAGGCGCTGCGGAGAAGGACGGGGTGGAGCTGATCTCCGTGGTGTTCTACACCACCAAGTCGGGGCGCTGGACCGATACCAAAATGCTGATGGAATACGGCTTTTCCGAGTTCGTCAGCATGACGCCGGTGGAACTGTACAACAAAAACCCGGTGGTGGTGGAAACCTCCGGCTTTTCCATGGAGGATGAGGACCTGGGCCGGCTGCCCCTGGAAATCCGGCCGACGGAGGGGGCCAGGCAGATACACATCGTGGCCACCCGCACCGAGATGGAGGCCATGGCCCGCAACCTGAAGCAGACTGTTCTCATCGAGTACACCCGCAGTTTCAACGCCCCCATCACTCAGGGGGAGGTAATGGGCAAGATGATCTATTATCCTGCAGACGGGGGCAGTCCGGTGGAATACGAGCTGCTGGCCTCCCGTTCCATTGCCCGTCGGTTGAACGCGCCCAAGACCCTGGAGGAGATCGAAGCGGAGGTCTACGCGGACCCGAATCCGTTCCCGCCCTTCTCCTGGGAGCTGCTGTTTGTGGCCCTGAGTCCCTTTGCGGGGCTGTTCATCGTGATTCGGCTGCTGCTTCGCCTGTTCCGCCGCACAGGGCGGCACAGGAAGGGCCGGGTGCCCAAGCCGGGGAACCGGTACTTCCGCTGAGAAAAGCCAGATATACAAAAGAAAGGGGGAGGCGTATGGTCGCCCAGGTCATCGTGGACGTTGTACACAGCAACGTGGCCAAACCTTTTTCCTACGCCGTGCCCCCCGGAATGAAGCTGGTTCCCGGTACCCGGGTCAGAGTGCCCCTGGGCCGCAGGCAGGTGGACGGTTTGGTGGTGAGCCTGATGGGAGAGGAGGATCTTCCCCCGGAGATGCCCCTGGCCAAGCTGAAGCCCATCACCGGTTCTCTGGAGGAATATCCGGCAGTGCTGCCTCCCTTGATGGCCCTGGCGGAGGAGATTGCCCAAAGCGCCCATTGCCCCCTGGCTGAGTCCTTGCGGCTGATGCTGCCCGCGGCCATGCGGACCGGGCGGATCCAGGTAAAAACCGAGGAAATGGCGCGGCTTGCAACCGGTGTTGATGGCGTGGAAGCGGCGCAGGCTCAGAAGCGTTCTCCCAAGCGGGCGACCTTGCTCAGGCTGCTGGCGGATGGAAAGCCCCACCTGGTGCGGGAACTGGCCGAGATGGTGCGGGAGCCCCGGGAGGCCTTAAAGCGCCTGGAGGATGACGGGCTTGTCCGGCTGTACAGGGAGGAGGCCTACCGCAGCCCCTACGAAGATCTCCAAACGCCCCAGTCCACGCCGCCGGTGCTGACGGCCCAGCAACAGGAGGCCCTGTCCGGCATGCTTCCCCAGGTAGCGAAGGGCCGGGGTTCCTTTTTGCTCCATGGGGTTACCGGAAGCGGAAAGACCGAGGTGTACCTTGCATTGGTGCACAAGGTGCTGGAGATGGGCAGGAGCGCCATCGTGCTGGTGCCGGAAATTGCCCTGACCCCCCAGATGGTGAACTGGTTCCGGGGCCGATTCGGGCCCCAGACCGCCGTGCTCCACAGCCGGCTGACAGAAGGCCAGCGGTATGACGAGTGGCGGCGTATCCGCAAGGGGGAAGCCCGGGTGGTGATCGGGGCCCGCAGCGCGATCTTTGCCCCGGTTCAGGATCTGGGCTTGATCGTGGTGGATGAGGAACATGAGCAGACCTACCTGAGCGACCGCCATCCCCGGTATGACGCCAGGCAAGTGGCTGGCAGCCGGTCGAGCCGGGAGAGGGCCACGCTGGTGCTCTCCAGTGCAACCCCCAGCATCCTGTCCTTTGCCAAGGCACGCCGGGGAGATTATACCCTGGTGGAAATGCCCTCCCGGGTGATGGATCGCCCAATGCCCACCGTGACAGTGGTGGATATGCGCAGGGAAATGGCGGCGGGAAACCGCTCCATTTTCAGTCTCCCATTGCTGGAAAAGCTGGGGGAGTGCACCCGGCAGGGGCAGCAGGCCATGCTTTTTCTCAACCGGCGGGGGTATAACACCTTTGTGAGCTGCCGCTCTTGCGGTTATGTGGTGAAATGCGACGCCTGCGACATCTCCATGACCCTCCATCAGCCTGAGGGCGGGTCGGGACAGATGCGCTGCCATCTATGCGGTGCGGTAAAACCACCGCCCACCCAGTGTCCCTCCTGTGCAAGCCCCTACATCCGCTACTTTGGCAGCGGCACCCAGCGTGTGGAGGAAGAGCTGAAAAAGCTGCTTCCCGGTGTCAAGGCCCTGCGGATGGATATTGACACCACCAGGGAGAGGGACGCTCACCGGAAGATTCTGGATGCCTTTGGACAGGGGCAGGCCCAGGTGCTGATCGGTACGCAAATGATTGCCAAGGGCCTGGACTTTCCCCAGGTGACTCTGGTGGGTGTGATGGCGGCGGATATGAGCCTGCATCTACCCGACTATCGGGCTCAGGAGAGGACCTTCCAGCTGATCACCCAGGTGGCGGGCCGGGCAGGCCGGGCAAACATTCCGGGAGAAGTAGTGGTGCAGACCTATCAGCCGGAGCATCCTTGCATCCAGGCGGCAGCAGCCCAGGATTACCGGACCTTCTTCACCCAGGAGTTCGAGCGGCGGCGCACAGGGCTCTATCCGCCCTTCACGATGCTGACCCGCTTGCTGGTGGAATGCCCCCGGGAGGAGGAAGCCCAGGAAATGGCCCAAAGGCTTTACGAGGCCGTTCAGGGGTACCTGCTGTCCCACCCCGTCCAGAAAAAGCGGGTGCTGATGTGCCGCCTGGACGAGGCTCCGGTGAAAAAAATAAGGGGACAATATCGGTATCATGTACTGCTGAAGCTCTTTGAGCACCCGGACGCCAAGCCTGTGCTGGAGATGCTGGCTCAATTGGCGGCAGTGGACGGGGAAAGCTGCCGGGTCTATGTGGAGGTCAACCCGGCCACGCTCATGTAAAGGAAGGAGAAAAGAAAGATGGCGATTCGAAAGATCGTGGAAATTGGCGATGAGAAGCTGCGCAAGAAAGCCAAAAAGGTGGAGAAGTTTGACCTGCGGCTGAAAGTACTGCTCAAAGACATGGCCGATACGATGTACAAAGCGGAGGGGGTGGGCCTGGCGGCTCCTCAGGTGGGTATTTTGCGCCGGGTTGTGGTGGTGGATGTGGGAGAAGGCCTGATAGAGCTGGTCAACCCTGAGATCATCGATGCCCAGGGAGCGGAATGTGGACCGGAGGGTTGTTTGAGCGTACCCGGACGAAGCGGCATGGTGACCCGGCCCTCCAAGGTGACGGTTCGCGCTCAGGATGCAAAAGGTGCGTATTTTGAGCTTACCGGAGAGGGATACCTGGCCCGGGCCCTGTGCCATGAAATCGACCATTTGAACGGCGTGCTGTATGTGGACATCATGGATCGGGAGATCTTCCCCGATGAAGTGGAGGAAGAGGACGAGGGGAACGATGGCGGCGGGTTGCCCGGCGCCGACTCCACCCCCACAGACAAGGAGGAGCAGCAGTGAGCCTCCGTGTGGTGTTCATGGGCACGCCCCATTTTGCGGTGCCTTCCCTGCAAGCGCTGGTGGAAGCGGGATATGATGTGGCAGGGGTGTTTACCCAGCCGGACCGCCCCAAAGGCAGGGGGGGAAAGGTGGAGCAGAGCCCGGTGAAGGAGTATGCTGTGAGCCGGGGCATCCCGGTTTTCCAGCCCAACCGCATCCGTGTGGATGGGGTGGCGGACCTGCGGAGCCTTGCCCCGGATCTTTGCGTCACCGCTGCCTTTGGCCAGATTCTTTCCCAGGAGGTGCTGGACATCCCGCCCCTTGGCACGGTGAATGTCCATGCATCCCTGCTGCCCCGGCACAGGGGAGCTGCCCCGGTGCAATGGGCCATCCTGCAGGGCGATGGGGAAACCGGGATCACCACCATGCTCACAGACAAGGGCATCGATACCGGGGATATCCTGCTCAAGGCCGCCTGCTCCATCCTGGAGACGGATACGGCGGGAGGCTTGCTTCAGAAGCTGTCCGGCATGGGCGCGGAGTTGCTGCTGAAAACCATTGTCCTGCTGGAGCAGGGGACCTGCCCCAGACAAAAGCAGCTCGAGTCGGATGCCACCTATGAACCGATGCTCACCAAGGAGATGGGTTTGCTTCATTTTGGGGAAGGAACCCAGCTTTGCCTGCGCCGGGTGAGGGCCATGGATCCGTGGCCCGGTGCCTATGCCCGGCTGGAAGAAGGCGTGCTGAAGGTGTGGCAGGCCGCCGCGGTAGAGGACGAGGGCGGGCGGGATGCCCGGCCCGGAACCATTCTTTCCGCGGACAGCAGTCATGGACTGGTGCTCGCCACAGAAGATGGAGCCATCCGGCTTATCCAGGTTCAGGCTCCCAATGGGAAACGAATGGATGCGAGAGATTTTTTAAGAGGTCACGCAATGCAAACGGGCAGGCTGCTCAGTGAGGTGAGGCTATGAATCGGGACGGAAAAGGACCTGGAAAGCCCGCGCAGGGTGGGAGATCTTTTTCAGCGGGCAGGGGAAAGCCTGTAGGAAGCGGAAAGCCCGCGCAGGGTGGGAGACCTTTTGCAGGGGGCAGAGGAAAACCCGCAGGAAACGCAAAGCCCTCGGGAAATGGAACAGGCTTTGGAGGGCCCAGGCCCGTGGGAAGCGACAAGAGAAGAGAGCTCAATCCCTCGGGCGGAGCCAAGCCCTATGGAAGTGGGAAGCCTGTTGGCAGCGGGCCCAGGCCTTTGGGAAGCGCCAAGCTTATTGGCAATGGGCCCAAGCCTTTGGGAAGCACCAAACCTGTTGGCACCTCCGGACCTGCCAGAACTCCCAAACCCGCTCCCGGAGCACGGCCTGCCTACGGACGCCGGCCTGCCGGCACAGTCATTCGCACCCCCTCCGGTGCGCGGCCTACCCCCCGGCCAGTTTCCCGCCCCCCCGAGGAGTCTACGGGGCTGACCATGGGAGCGCGCCGCCTGGCGCTGGAGGTGCTGAGGGGAGTCCATGAGAAGGGCGCGTATGCTGCCCTGGCACTGAACCAAAGCCTCGCCACATCCCGCCTGAGCCCCATAGACCGCCGCCTGGTGACCAGCATCGTCTACGGCGTGCTGGAAAACCAGATCAAGATCGATTTTGCCCTGGACAGGCTGATGGAGCATCCCACCCGGGACATCGTCCTGCGGGACATCCTGCGCCTGAGTGCCTGCCAAATCCTCTTCCATGACCGGATTCCGGATAGCGCCGCTGTCAACGAGGGTGTTAAGCTGGCAAAGGCCATGGACATGGAGGGAGCCGCCGGGTTTCTCAATGCCGTGCTGCGCAACCTGGTTCGCGGCAAGGATGAAATTCCCTGGCCCAAGGAAGAGGACGATTATCGGACATACTTGCATGTCATGGGCAGCATGCCCCTTTGGATTGTGGACCGCCTTACAGAAGCTTACGGCCCGGAGGAAGCCAAGGCCATCGCCATGCACCGCGCCCAGAACCATCCCATGGTGGTGCGGCCCAATATGCTGCGCCTGACAGATGCGCAGTTTGAAACGCTGCTGCATCAAAAGGTCTGGCAAGTAACCAGGGGTCTGGCCCCTCATGCCTACCTGGTCAGTGGAGCTGCGGAAATCACCCTGGACCGCGACTACCAAAAAGGGATGTTCTCCATACAGGGCCAGAGCAGCATGCTGGCGGCGGAGGCCGTGCAGGCCAAGCCGGGAATGAAGGTGCTGGACGCCTGCGCCGCGCCGGGAGGCAAAAGTGCTTACCTGTGCGAAGCCATGCAGGGCACGGGCAGGGTTTATGCCTGGGAGCTCCATGAGAAGCGGGCCATGCTGCTGGAAAGCACCAAGCGCAGACTGGGTCTGGAAAACCTGCGCATCTCCGTGCGTGACGCCGCTGAACCCAAACCGGAGATGGAGGGAACCCTGGACGCAGTACTGCTGGACGCCCCGTGCAGCGGCCTTGGGGTCATGGTGGAGAAGCCGGATTTGAAGTACCGGGTGCAGCCCGGGGACATAGAGCCGATTGTATCCCAGCAAAAGAAACTGCTGGAAGCCCTTTGCCGCTTTGTAAAGCCCGGCGGGCTCCTGGTTTACAGCACCTGCTCCATCCTGCCGGAAGAAAATGCGGAGCAGATCGCTTCTTTCCTGAACGCGCATCCGGAGTTTACCGTAGAACCCCTGCCCGTATCCTTTCCCCAGGAGCTGCGGCTCAAGCAGAACGCCCTGGGTCTCCAGCTGCTGGGCTACCGGGATGAGGTGGAGGGTTTCTACATCGTCCGGCTGCGCAAGGCGAGGGCCTGACCATGGCGGACAAACGCGTGCTGCTGGACATGACACGGGAGGAGCTGGCCCAATTCCTGACGGAGATGGGCCAGCCTGCCTTTCGTGCCGGGCAGCTTTTTTCCTGGCTGCACAAGGGCGTGCCCTTTTCCCGGATGCTCAACCTTCCCGCCTCCCTCAGGGAGGAGCTGGCTGCCCATTGCCATGACCTGCCCCTTCAAATTCACCGGGCCATTCCCTCCCGTAGGGATGATACGGTGAAGTTTCTCCTGGCCTGCGCCGATGGCCACCTGATCGAAAGTGTGCTCATGCACTACCACTACGGCTATACCCTGTGTGTGTCCACCCAGGTGGGCTGCCTGATGGGCTGCGCCTTTTGCGCCAGCACCTTGGGCGGCTGCGCCCGCGACCTTTCCGCTGGGGAGATGCTCTCACAGGTGCTGCTTGCCAACGGGTATCTTGGTGACAAGGGCAAGGTGGGTCATGTGGTGCTCATGGGCAGCGGGGAGCCGCTGGCCAATTATGACGCTACCGTGCGCTTCCTGCGCCTGCTCAACGACCCTCAGGGACTCATGATCAGCCTGCGCAACGTTTCTCTGAGCACCTGCGGTCTGGTGCCCGAAATTGGGCAGCTGGCCGGGGAGGGGCTTCCCATTACCCTCAGCGTTTCCCTTCACGCCCCCAATGACGAAATACGGCGGCAGATCATGCCCATTGCCAAGCGTTATCCGCTTAATGAGCTGATGGCTGCGGTGAGGGAATATGTGCGCAAAACGGGCCGCCGGGTGGTCTTTGAATATGCGCTGATTGGAAACCTGAACAGCCACCCCAGTCACGCCAGAGAGCTGGCGGAGCTCCTGCGGGGCCTGCAATGCCACGTCAATCTGATTCCCTTGAACCCTGTGCCGGAACGGGGTCTGGCTTCCGCCACCCCCCAGGCGGTGAAGGCCTTTTTAGCTGAGCTGGAACGCCTTCACATCTCCGCCACCTGCCGCCGGGAAATGGGTCAGGACATCAGCGGGGCATGCGGCCAGCTGCGTAACCGGCACTTGAAAAGCGAGGGAAAACTTGATAGGATAATGGAGAGCACGGATCCCCGGGACATCTGAGAGACGGAAGCAGGTGAAGGCAGAATGTTGGTGTATACGAAAACCCATCGGGGGCTGGTAAGGGCCTCCAATCAGGACAACCTGCTTTTGGTTGATCAGGTCTATGGGGTGGCCGACGGCATGGGGGGGCACAACGGAGGGGAAACCGCCAGCCGTATGGCGGTTCATGTGCTCACCAGCGCGCTTAAGGGAAAATCACCCCAGGAGCATGCGCTCAAAATCGCTCTGGAAGCGGCCAACCGCCGAATCTATGAGATGGGACGCCAGGACCCCAAGCTTTCGGGCATGGGCACCACATTGACCCTGCTTTGGGAAGAGGAAAATAGGATGTGGATCGGCCATGTGGGGGACAGCCGGGCCTATCTGCTGCGCAAGAAGAAGCTCACCCGCCAGACAGAGGATCATTCTATGGTGGCGGAGCTGCTTAAAAACAAGCTCATAACCCCGCAGATGGCGGCTTCCCATCCCTACCGCAATGTGATTACCAAGGCCCTGGGCATCGACCCCATCGTGGAGCCCGACGTGATGGCGGTGGAGAAGAAGCAAGGAGATGTATGGCTGGTCTGCACAGACGGGCTGTACAATATGGTGCCGGACGAGCAGATCGCACTGGTCCTGGAGACCCTTTCCCTGGAAAAGGCGGCAGACAAGCTCCTGGAACTGGCCATTGAGCATGGCGGCCAGGATAACGTCAGCTTTGTATTGGGCAGGGTCACGGAGGTGGAGACCCCATGATGAAGGGTATGGTCTTCGCCGAGCGCTACAAGCTGGTGGATTTTATCGGCGAGGGTGGGATGTCCCTGGTCTACCGGGCGGTGGATATCCGCACCGGCCACAGCGTAGCGGTGAAGATCCTTAAAAGCGAGTATAATAGCGACAGCGAGTTCCTGGAGCGGTTTCAGCGGGAGGCTCATGCCGCCAGCCTGATGTCCCACCACAACATTGTAAATTTGCTTGATGTGGGGGCGGAGGGAGAGTATCGTTATCTGGTGCTGGAATATGTCAGCGGCAATACCTTAAAGCAGATCATCCGCCAAAAGGGATGCCTCAGCACAAACACCGCCATCCAGATTACGATTCGCATCCTCAGCGCCTTGCAGCACGCCCATGATAACGGCATCATTCACAGGGACATCAAACCCCAAAACATTCTGGTTCACAGCGACGGCCATGTGAAGGTGGCGGATTTCGGCATTGCCCGTATGACCAGTGCCCTGACCATCAGCAAGGGGGACACGGTGGTGGGCTCCGTCCACTATTCCTCTCCTGAGCAGGCCAGCGGTGCGGTGGTGGATTCCACCAGCGATATCTATTCCACCGGCGTGGTACTCTATGAGATGCTCACCGGCCATGTGCCCTTTACCGGGGATACCCCTGTGGCCGTAGCCATGCAGCACATCAAGGCAGTCCCGCCGCCCATCAGCGATTATAATCCGGATGTGCCCCCGGCGATTGTGGGCGTGGTGATGAGGGCCCTGGAAAAGTCTCCCAGGAAGCGCTACCAGAGTGCCCGGGAGATGGCCGAAGCCCTGGCCAAGGCCCGGGATGGGAAGGAAGAGCCTCTCACCCTGCCCCTGGCTGCAGGCACTTGCGGCCCCGGCAAGGCCAAGACAACTCCCAATGGACAGGACAAGCGAACCGGTGAATCCCGTGGGACGGGAGCCCAGACCGGCCGGGCGGGCACTTCACGCTCCCAGGCAAGGCACAGGCCTGCCTGGTGGCT
Organism: Clostridiales bacterium; assembly: GCA_012729115.1. Taxonomy (GTDB): domain Bacteria; phylum Bacillota; class Clostridia; order Christensenellales; family Aristaeellaceae; genus Limiplasma. The sequence continues at coordinate 61,232 of JAAYDR010000071.1, forward strand.
TACGGTGCTGCTGGTGGTAGCGGTGCTTGGGGTTTTAGCCCTTGGAATCATTCAGATTTACAATCAGGTGGCTACCAGCGCCGTCGCCCCGGAGTTGGTGGATTTGCCCCTGGAGGAAGCACAAAACCTTGCCCGACGGGCGGGGCTGAATCTGCAAAAGACCGAGATTAACCACGATACCATACCCGCAGGCGTGGTGATCTCCCAGATTCCGGAGCCCGATACCCCCATGGTAAAGGGGGACAGTGTGGTCATCACCCTAAGCCTGGGGCCGCTTACCTCCCTGGCTCCCAATCTATTGGGAATGCCCCTGGAGGAAGCGTCCGCCAAACTCAAGGAGAAGGGCCTGGGGATGGTCGTGTTCAAGATTGCCTCCAGCGAGCCTCTGGATCGGGTGATTTCCCAGAATCCGCAGGCAGGACAACCCTGTCCCCTGGGCACAGAGGTGGAGATCACCATTTCCGGTGGCAGCACCATGGTTCCCGATGTCTCCGGCATGACCTATGACGAGGCGGCGGCCCTGTTGCAGGAGAACCGGATCACCGTGAGCAAACTGGAATATGTTGAGGTGGAGGATCAAAAGATCATCGGTCAGGTAGTGGCCCAATCCCCCACGGCGGGCACCCTGGCCATTTTGGGAGCTCAGGCGACGCTGACCCTTGCCAAAAAGAGCAAGGCCTATCACTCTCAGGTGAACGTCAGCCTGCCCGCCTCGGCCCAGAGCCGAAGCATCCGGGTGGCTTTGGTGGAGGACGGCAAGGAAGTGGAGCAGTTGAGCAGCGTTGTGCCTGCCAGCCAAACGGTCACGTCTTTGCTGGTCCCGCTGTCCTCGGATCTGGAGGGTACCCTGGTATACAGAGTCTACGTCAATGATATGCTCTGGGATGAGTCGGAGGTTCAACTGCAGTGACCTTGGTGAAGGATGTTTTACCGCGGGGATTGATCACAAAAGGCGTAGGCGGTTTGTATTACATCCTTGGGGAGGACGGACAGACTGTGGTCCTCAGAGCCAAGGGAAAGTTTCGCAAATTGAAGCAAACTCCCCTGGTGGGGGATCGGGTGCTCTATACCCCCGGCCAGGGGGAAGAGCATGGTTGGCTGGAGGAGATTCTGCCCAGGGACAGCGTACTGGTTCGTCCTCCGGTGGCCAATGTGCGCACGGTGCTGGTGGTGATTGCGCCGGAGCCTGCCCCGGATTACCTGCTGGTGGACCTGCTTCTCGCCATGGCCTATGAACAGGGCATCCGCCCGGTGTTGGTGCTCAACAAATGCGATCTGGACCCTCAAAGGGAGCAGGAGCCCAGGGAGATGTACCATGGGCTTGATTTACCCATCCTGTCGGTCAGCGCCCAGACCGGCGAAGGCCTTCAGGAACTGGCTCAGATCATGCGGGAAGGTATTTGCTGCTTTGCCGGACAATCCGGCGTAGGCAAGAGTACACTGCTTGGCAAGATCACTGGGCTCCAATTGCACACAGGGGAAATCAGCCGCAAAATCAGCCGCGGGAGACATACCACCCGTCATACAGAGTTGCTGATCCAGGGCGGGCTCATGGTGCTGGATACTCCCGGATTCAGTTTGCTGGAGCCCTGGGAAAACCTGGAGCCCATCCGCCTGAAGGACTTTTATCCTGAGTTCGCACCCTATGAGGGCCTGTGCAAATTTGCTCCCTGCTACCATTTCCGGGAGCCTGGCTGCGCTGTGCTGCAGGCAGCCCGGGAGGGAAAGATTTCCCCAAAGCGGTTGGAACGGTATCATACATTGCTTCAACAAGTACAAAAGGCATGGAGGGAACGTTATGAGTAAGCTGGCAGCATCCATTTTGGCAGGCGACGTGCTGCACCTGGGAGATGCGGGCCGACTGGTAACGGATACAGGATGCGATTATTTGCATTTTGACATTATGGACGGCGTGTTTGTACCCAACCTTTCCTTTGGTCCCCACGTGCTGGCGGGCCTGAAAACCGCTGTCAGGGCGGTGTATGACACCCATTTGATGGTTTGCGACCCCATGACGCTCATCGATGCCTTTGCCAAGGCGGGCTCCCACCGCCTTACCGTCCATGTGGAAGCGAAGAACTTTGAGGAGAGCCTGGCCAAGATCCGAAAGCTGGGCCTTGGGGTAGGGGCCTCCCTGAAGCCGGCCACCCCGGCCTCCTCCCTGGTCCCCTATTTTGACAAGCTGGATCTGATTTTGGTGATGTCCGTGGAGCCGGGTTTTGGAGGCCAGAAACTGATCCCCTCCCAGGTGGACAAGATTCGGGAACTGCGCGCTCTGGGCTTTCAGGGAGAGATCGAGGTGGACGGCGGCGTTACCCTGGAGAATGGGCCTCTTCTGGTCCATGCTGGAGCGGACACCCTGGTGATGGGCACCTCGTTTTTTGCCGCCGATGATCCCCAGGCAGTGGCCGATGCAGTGCATGGGTTCTGACAGGCTGGGCATCCTACGGCAAGGACTGCGATGACGGTCATACCGGGAGGATGAGCATGATGGAGAAGGATGCCCAGCGAATTGCGGAGGAAAACGAGCAGGAGGAGGAACCCGCCCGTGGCACAACACCAGCACCTCTGTTCCACTTTGTGAAGATGGAGCGCAGGATGAGCCGGGGCAAGCTGCTGCACTGAGGGCTCCACAAAGAGAATGCCCCTTTTGTCGGGTGTTGGCATCCCTTCCACAATCTGGTATAATGTTGAGGCGTTAGTTTCAGAAAGCCATTTGCAGGTGGCGCGGAAGGGATGGGATTTGGTGGCCAATCCAACATTTGAAATCACCATGGAAAACGGCGGCGTGATGAGCGGCGAGCTGTACCCGGATATCGCACCCCAGTCGGTGGGGAACTTCATTGAGCTGGCCAACAGCGGCTTTTATGACGGGTTGATCTTTCACCGCTGTATTCCGGGTTTCATGATCCAGGGCGGCTGCCCTGAAGGCACGGGAACCGGAGGCCCGGGGTATCATATCAAAGGCGAGTTTGCCAAAAACGGAGTGCAGAACTCCCTCAAACATACTCATGGGGTATTGAGCATGGCCCGGAGCATGATGAACGACTCCGCCGGCTCCCAGTTCTTTATCATGACCAGCACCAGTCCCCATCTGGATGGCTCCTACGCGGCCTTTGGCAAAGTGAATCAGGGCGCAGAGGTGGCGGATGACATCGTGGCCCAGCCTACGGACCGAAGCGACCGGCCCGTGACGCCGCAAAGGATCAAGAGCATCCGGGTGGAGACGAACGGTCAGGCATATCCATTCCAGAAACTGTAAGCAAATACCCCCTGCGCGGAGCAATGTGTCTCTGCGTTTTTTATTTCACAGGATTGAAACAAATCTCCGGATATCTTATAATAGGAACGTATGAAAACTTCCATGAGTGTGGGATTGCCGGAGCTCCTCGCGCCTGCGGGCGACGAGGAAGCTTTGCGCGCCGCCGTTTGTGCGGGAGCAGACGCGGTGTATTTGGGTTTCCAGGCCTTCAGCGCCCGCGCTTCGGCCGCCAATTTTGACGGGGAACAGCTGGCGCAGGCTGTCCGGTACGCGCATTTGCACCATGTCCGCGTGTATGTAACCGTTAACACCCTGGTGAAGGAGCACGAGCTGGAGGCGTTGTATAACGCCCTGGATACCATCGCGCGCAGCCGGGCGGACGCGGTCATCGTTCAGGATCTGGGCGTGGCGGCCATGGTCCGTGAAAACTTTCCCACTCTGGACATTCATGCCAGCACCCAGATGACCCTTCATAACGCCACAGGGGTTCGGTGGGCCAAGCAAATGGGGATTGGCCGGGTGGTACTGGCCCGGGAGTGTTCCCTGGAGGAGATTAAAAAAGCAGCCGGGCAGGGGGTCGATCTGGAGGTTTTTGTCCATGGCGCCTTATGTTCCAGCGTCAGCGGACAATGCCTGATGTCCTCCCTGGCGGGAGGGAGAAGCGGCAACCGGGGCCGATGCGCCCAGCCCTGCCGTCAGGAGATGCGGCTGGGCAATGAAAGCGGCGCGCTGCTTTCCCTCAGGGATCTATGCCTGCGGGATCAGCTGCCTCTGCTGATGGAGGCCGGGGTCAGCGCTTTCAAAATAGAAGGGCGCTTAAAGCGCCCGGAGTATGTAGCTGTGGTGGTGGACAGCTACCGCCGGGCTTTGGATGATCTGGCAAAGGGCCATCGGAAGCCCATGGACACCCGGGAGCGGGAATGGCTGATGCAGGCCTTTCACCGGGGCGGATTTACCCGGGGGCATGCCGGCGGGGATCAGGACGCGGCTCTGGCCTGCCCGGACCGGGTGGGCCATGGCGGCCTTTCTGTGGGACAGGTACTGGAATGCCGGGGGAATCTGGCGAGAATCAAACTGGAGCGGCCTCTGGGGGATGGGGACAGCCTGCAGCTTCGCGGGAGTGAGGATATCTCTCTGCGTTATTCCGGCCAGGACCGCCAGGCCGGGGAAGAAGCAACATTGCGGCTGCGCCCCGGCGTAACGGCCCGGCCTGGAGAGGCGGTGTACCGCCTCACCCAGGAAGCGCAGATGGCCTGGGTCAGAGCCCTGTGCCAGGACAAGCCCCTTGCTGTCAAGATGCGGGCGGTTTTAGCGGCAGGCCAGGCCATGATCTTGACTCTGACAGCCGACAACGAATCGGTTACCGCGAAACGCGACGTGGTTTTTCCCGCCCTGAACAGGAGCATGACCCGCCAGGAAGCGCGCAGACAACTGAGCAAGCTGGGCGGCTCTCCTTTCGTCCTGGAGAAGGAGGAGGATCTGGAGCTGGAGATGGCAGATGATGTCTTTGTTCCGGTGAGCAGCCTTAATGCCTTGCGGCGGACCGGTCTGGAGGCCCTGGCACAGGCGCGGCGCAATGCGTTTTTCGGGGAAGACAAGGAGGCGTGGCTGGCTGCGCGGGATCAAGCTGCTGTTGTCGGCCCTTGGCCCGCTCCCAGCGGCTTGCTCCCCGCCATCCCCTCAAGTTCCTCCACCTCCACCCCCTGGGGGATGGGCCCCGCCGTTCACTTCAGTGACGCTTCCATGGCCGCCGGCCTTCAAAGCGCCGGTGCCTCCCTTCTGCTGTTTGAACCCTGGGACTGGCGGCCGCAAGCCCTTGAGCCCGCCCTGGCATCTCTGCCCCGGGGCACTTGGCTGGCCCTGTCCACCTTCCTGTCCGAGGCCGCCTTGC
>JAAYDR010000072.1 GCA_012729115.1 Clostridiales bacterium
CCGGGCGGCATTTTCAAATGCCGGTCGGCTGAGCGAATCTGCAGGAGAGCAGATGAGCGAAGCCGAAAATTTTCTGCAAAATTTGCAGGTGGTCTGGGGCTTGGTTGGGGCGAAAGTACGCTTACTTCGTCCTACCAGCTGTGCTATTGCCCAACTTTCTCATCTTGAGGGAGTACGCCACCTGTTCCTCCGAGTCTTTCATGCCAGTCGCGAATAGCAGGACAATGCATTTTTTTAATGTGTGACCTGCGCTGCAGAAGGTGCGCTGGAGGGCTGCATTGATAATAATTAGACAAATAATGAGAACCTTTCAATTTTGCCATACAATTTAATTATTGCCCTCTAGGTCTCCCTTGGGGGGTAAGTAGTTTTTCAGGCTAACAGCACTTTCACATACTTGAAAATAACAGCACCCACTTACTGAAGTTGTTGCCTAACCCGAAGTCCTTATATCTCAAGCCCTTTCCGGCCTGTCTGCGCAGGAGAGGGCTTTTTCGTTTTGTATCAAAATCAGCAGGAACATAGATTTTGGGTAGGCAAAATCAGCATTTGAAACAATTTAACGAAAGGTGTTCAAATTGCTGATAGTAGAGTACAATGCTCGGAGAGATTTCACGATATCGTCAGAAACTAAAGTAGGCAATATCGATGGCAAGCCATATCCCGGAGGCAGTAAACCATGTCTGAAACACGAACAGTCACCAAGATACCAGCGAAGCAATATTTCGGATATCGCAAGGTCGGGATTTACTGCCGGGTCAGCACAAAGAGCCAGGAACAAATGGATAGCCTAGCCGCTCAGGTCTCCCTGCTGACCAGGTTGGCAGCCGCAAGAGTAAACTGGATGCTTGTGGATGTATACCTTGATATTCGTTCCGGCTCTGATGTCGCCAGCCGGGTTGAATTCCATCGGATGATGGATGATTGCCGTGCGAAGAAACTGAATATCGTGTTCACAAAAAGCATCAGTCGCTTTGGCAGGAACACAGGCGATACACTCAAGGCTCTCAATGAACTGAGCAACCTTGGCGTGGAAGTAATTTTCCAACTCGAGGACATCAATACGAAGAACCCGGACAGCCAGCTGATGGTTTCCTTGCTGGAAGGGATCGCCCAGCAGGAGAACGAAGAGCGGAGAAACAATATCCTATGGGGTATGACGCGCAGAGCGGAGAATGGCACATCAACCCTCTATAACCGCATATGCTATGGCTATGCTCATGACGATGGTGGAGATCTTCGTATAAATGAAGCGGAGGCCGCTATCGTCAGGAGCATCTTTGACTTGTACCTTCACGGTAAAAGTGTGCTGGGTATTCAGCGGGAGCTGGAGGCGCGCGGGATCAAATCACCAACAGGGAAGGAACGGTGGTGCAGGCGAAGCATAGAAAAGATGCTCAGCAACGAAAAGTATTCAGGTGACGTCATCATCTTCAAGACCTACAGCATGGGATTCCCGGACACCAAACGGAAGGTCAACGAACCGGCTCAACGAACGAAAATCCAATCCATCGGGAATCACCCCGCGATCATTTCGAAGGAAACCTTTCTTGCTGTGCAAGCAGAAAAGGAGCGGAGAAGCAATATCGAGAAAGTAGAAGAAGGTGTTCGACGAAAAGCGACCAAGTATAGCTCGAGAAAGCGTACCTAATCGTATCTATGCACCTTGAGCGCCTCGCCGGCCTGTGTTACGATGTGGCCAAGATTTAAGAAGGAATGTGGGTGCCAACAAACGGTCTTTACTAACTTACTTGTTTGTACAAAGACTGGGGACAGACCACCTACCCGGACGCAATGGACTGGTGAAAAACTGACAGAGCAGGCGCTCGGGCTGGAGACACGGGACATCTGAGGGCCTTTGCGCCGGTAGGGGCGTAGGTGTATACTGGCTGCGGTGATTTCCCGTATATGTATATTCCCAGTATGCAGTTGGATATGAACTCCGTGAACATATGGAGGTGCGCGGCATGAAGGAGTTTCTCAGGGCGGCGGCGTGGGCGCTGGTGTTTATATTGGCGCTGACAGGAATGGTGGGCGGCGCGGAAACGGCAGAGTCGGAAACCTACACCTACGGGGATTTTGCCTATACCCTCAACGCGGACGGCACGGTGGTGATTACGAGGTATCACGGAAAGGCGAGCAGCTTGTCCGTGCCGGAAGCCTTGGGCGGGCATAGGGTTACGGGCATCGGGGACGGAGCATTTTC
>JAAYDR010000073.1 GCA_012729115.1 Clostridiales bacterium
CCTGTTGTACAGCACGGTCACGGCGTTTCTGGGATTCAATGTCAACAACGACGAGTACAAGGTGATGGGCCTGGCTTCTTATGGCGAGCCGGTATACGCCGAAGCCGTGCGCCAAATGCTGCGGCTGCATGACGATGGCAGCTATGAGCTCGATCTCGAGTACTTCGACTTCATGTACAGCCGTGAGCGCATGTATTCCGATAAGTTCATCGCAACATTCGGTCAGCCGCGAATGGAAAACGACCCGGTCACGAAGCAGCATCAGGACCTCGCCGCTTCTGTGCAGCTGGTACTGGAAGAAGCGTTGATACATATGGCGCAGTGCTTCTATGAGCAGCACGGCAAAATCGAGAATCTATGCCTGGCAGGCGGGGTAGCCTTGAACTGTACGGCCAATACGAGCTGCTTAAAAAAACACCGTTCAAACATGTCTGGATCCAGCCGGCACACGCTGACGCAGGGTACTGGCGCCCTACGGGTGTATGAGCAGTTCATCCCGTTGTAACGACACAGAGGGATCGAATGAATATTGCGCTACTCAACTACGAATATCCGCCTGTAGGCGGCGGGGCGGCGAATGCGATATACTTTATGGCTCGCGCGTTTGCCAGGCTCGGCCATAAAGCCGTTGTTGTTACGGCCGGCTATCAGCAAATTCAGGGGCGAGCTGAAGAGGAAGGAGTCGTGGTGTATCGCGTTCCTGCGGCCAGGCGCAATAAGGATCGTGCGACGCTTGTCGAGATGGCGACGTTTGTGGCCAGTGCCGGTGTTCGGTTGAAGACAATTGTCGCCGACGAAGGCGTAGAATGTGTGATCATATTCTTTGCTTTACCGTGCGGTGTTTTAGGGCCCTTATCCGGTGTTCCTTATGTGGTCTCATTGCGTGGGGGGGATGTGCCTGGACACATGTCACAGGTTAAAGCATTGCATTGGATGTTGACCCCTTTTCGACGCTGGGCATTGCGGAAGGCAAAAGCCGTTGTCGCTAATTCTGATGGTCTGCGAAGGACAGCTGAGCGAGCCGATCCGATAAAGGCTTCAGTCATTCCCAATGGGGTGGATACTGATTCGTTTTTTCCGAGAGCTATGAGGTACGAAAAGTTTATTTTTCTGTTCGTCGGCCGGTTTTCTGAAGAAAAGGATTTGGCGACCTTAATGCGTGCGACAGCACGAGTGAAGGGCGCGGCTGCCAGCGATTTTGAATTATGGCTGGTTGGTGATGGCCCTCAATTACCCGAGCTTAAGCGGCTTGCGCGTCAACTCGAAGTAGATGCTTGCGTGCGGTGGCATGGGTGGTCTGATAAAGAAAGTTTGAGAGAATTATATCAGCAGGCCCGGTGTTTTATAAACCCCTCGCGTTGTGAAGGAATGTCTAACGCCGTTCTTGAAGCAATGGCCTGTGGATTGCCGGTTATTGCTTCTGATATCCCCGGTCATGAGGGGCTGGTTGAGCGTGGCAAGAACGGGTGGGTGTTTCCTGCTGGCGATGAGAGTGCCCTTAGCAAGTGTATGCGTGCAGCTGCAGGCAGCCAGGAACGGGTAGAGCAAATGGGGAGGGACGCACGGATCCTTGTTGAGAAAAAGTTCTCATGGAATGAAACGGCAAACGCGTATATTGAGCTGATTGGGTAGTAGTAATGAGTTTTTTGGGAATCTTAAAACTGCATTAACCATTTTTCTTTAGGGATGTTATCTGATGCCGGTAAAAGTATTAGCCGAAGATAGAAAAGCCATCTATGATGACGTTGCCGATTTTTGTAAGCGGTATACAAATGTTGACGTTGATTTATTTGTGACGTCTATTTTTGCGCCGGAATCGGCGGCCGAGCAATTTGAATATATTGAAACCGTAACGACTTTTTATGGGATCAGTGATTTTTCAAACGGACGTATGCTGGAGGTCGGCAGTGGCTATGGGTTGACATTGGCATACGCTATTCAGCAAGGGTATGATGTTACCGGAATTGAACCTGATTTCAAACAGGGTGTTAATCGCTACCAGGTGGCTAGGAGAATTCTAAAAGCAAATGACATTTCCGAAGATAGAATTATCGCTGCTTATGGCGAACAATTACCATTTTCTGATAACAGCTTTGATAGAGTCTTTTCCGTTTCAGTGCTGGAGCATGTGCAGGATCCAGAGAAAGTCGTGTGTGAGATTGTGCGAGTCCTGAGGCCCGGTGGATACGCGTATATAAATGTGCCTAACTACGGGTCTTTGTATGAGGGGCATTACCGCATGCCTTGGATACCGCATATGACTAAGTCACTGGCCAGGCGTTATGTGTCCTTGTGGGGCCGTTGTCCGGACTATATTGATGAATTGCACTTTATAACTAGATCTTTCGTTAAAAAAATGATGGCTAAGCATTCTGGGGAGATATCTTTGATTGGAGATCTGGGACGCTCATTCTTTGCCGATACGTCCCGGATGATGAACATTCAAAGCTCATATCCTGAATTAGTCGGGTGGTTCCAGGTAATGAGGAAAACTGGCCTGTTATGGCTTGGATTGCGTGTGTTGGGGGCGATCGGAGGACAGAATTCGTTTCAAATAATTTTTCAGAAAAGGTGTCGTGGAGGCAACGGCACTGAGCTGTAGTAAACTGATGACACGAAAACGTTACTATTGATATGAAGAAAATTGTGTTTCTCATCGACAGTATGGGGGTAGGCGGGGCGCAGGAGTTGTTGCTGACGTACCTGGAAAACACCGAGCTGCGTGATGTGCAGTTGCATCTTGTGCAATTAACGCCGTCGAACGTGTTCGAAGAGCGGATCAGGCGTATCGGTTGTAAGCATTACATCATAGGGCCGGAGTGTGTTCCATCGTGGAAGATATTGAATCCATATTATTTTTTCAAGTTGGTACGGCTGCTTAAGGCGATCAAGCCGGAAGCACTATACGTCCAGCTGTTTGCGTCGTTTTTGCTGGGGGTTCCGGCTGGTCGGCTTGCAGGGGTGCGTCGGGTTGCATACGAGATCAACTATTTGAAAACACAAGCTCCGTTTTGGTGGCCGTGGCTTTTACTAAGCATGTCTCCATTGGTAAAGTATTTCTGTATGTACCACGAAGAATCGTATAGACATTTCGGTTTGCCTGATTGGAAGTTCAAACGGCTTGCCGGCTATGTTCGTTTTGATCAAAAAGACGATAGTGCGGATAACGTTGTTTTTTCAGAGGAAAAGCTTGGACCTGAATGCTGTGTTTCGGTTGGCAGGCTTGTTAGAGAAAAGGGACATCAGTATGCGATAGAGGCGGTGTCGTTGCTAAGGAAAGATTGCCCGGATATTAAACTGGCGATTGTCGGAAGCGGCCCATATGAGCGCGCGCTGCGTGCGCTGGTGAAGAAGTTAGATATGGAAGGGATGGTAATTTTTACCGGTTATGTAAAAAACCTGAATCATTTATATGCTCATGCCGCCGTGTTCCTGATGGGTAGCCCTTGTGAGACGATAAATGTGGCTGCACGGTGGGCGTTGCATTGTGGAATTCCGGTTGTGAAATTTGCGATACCCCATTCGTCGGAAATCATCGATTTGGTGAGCGAGAGGTGTGGACTATACGCGCCTTATAAGAGCGTAGCGGGATTGGCCTTGAAGACCGGAGAAGTATTGTCGAATAAAAAGTTGCGTGTAGACATGGGTGAACGTGGCAAGAGTTGTATCCAGCGCATGTCCAGTTCTTTGGATGTTATCCGGGAATACGATATGATGTTTCGTGAACTGTTGGTAACGGAGAAAAAAGAATGTGCGGAATAGTGGGGTTCAGCGGACCGGCAAAACCGGATTTGTTGAAACGAATGACAAATGCATTGTTTCATCGTGGCCCAGACGATGAGGGAATTTACGCCGATGGGCAGATGAATTTGGGAATGCGTCGGTTGGCGATAATTGATGTAGCGGGTGGACGGCAGCCGGTAAGCAATGAGGATGCTACTGTACTGGTTGTGTTTAATGGGGAAATCTATAACTATGTAGAGTTGCGGCGTGAACTTGAGTCACGTGGACATGTTTTTAAGACTGATCACAGCGACACGGAGGTCATTGTTCATCTGTATGAAGAAGATGGCGAAAGCTGGCCGCTTAAAGTCAATGGTATGTTTGCTGTTGCGATCTGGGATTTGCGAACTCGCAAGCTGACGTTGTACCGTGATCGCTTGGGAAAGAAACCGCTCTACTATTGTCGAAACAACAACAATATTGTTTTTGCTTCAGAGATCAAGGCGTTACTGTGCCACCAACATGTAAGCCGGGAACTTGACTTGCAGTCGTTGTATGACTTTGTCGGGTCGCGCAATACCAGCGCTCCGCGGTCAATATATCGTGACATCAAACAGCTTTTGCCGGGGTGTTACCTGTCATGGCATCCTGAACGTGAGTGCTACGGGCGAGCTTATTGGGAAATAGATTTCAGACCGGCTGAAAGTGTCGGCGATGAGTCGGAGGTAAGCCATACGATACTTGGTTTGCTGGATGATGCCGTGCGTATTCGTATGAGGTGTGATGTTGATTATGGTGCGTTTCTCTCCGGAGGAGTAGATTCTTCAACCATTGTGTCTCTTATGCAGCGGCATAGCACAAGAAGAATTAAAACATTCTCTCTTGCCTATGCTGATGTAAGCGGTCCGATGGCTAGAGGTAAAGAAGGTGATCGCTTGTATTCTGCTTTCATGGCCAAACATCTGGGGACTGACCATAGTGAATGCGTAGTGTGCGCAAACGATTTTTTGAAGGATGCCCGGGGAATCGCTCAATCTTTTGATGAACCTTTCGCCGGCTGTGTTTCCGGATACTTTCTGGCCAGGCACATGAAACCGTCGGTGTCGGTTGCTTTGGCAGGTGACGGTGGTGATGAATTGTTCGGTAGCTATCTTGCACACAGGGTAGCTATACCGATTGATACGTATTGCTTGTATGTTCAACAAGGAAAAACTTCCTTGACCGATCTAACTTCAGAAGAGATTGGGGCATTGTTTCCTTATAATACCCCGCAGGGATATGCTTTTCTCGCAAGCGTTGCGGATAGAAGTATCAGTGTGTGGAGGGATCGTTTGCGATATTTCAATCATGATGAAGTGGCAAGTCTTTTTACGCGGGAAATGCTTGAGCAAATCGGTTATCCCGGGACATGTTCAGCTTATAAAAGGATATGCGATAAATTAACGGCAAGAGACGTTTTTAACAAGGCGTTGGAAATAGATCAGAAAGAGTGTCGTGATATGGCTGACAGGGTGGCGTATGCTAAGGATAGAGGCCTTGAGGACGTGGTTTTAAATACCAATGGAACCTTGATGACACGAGAAAAGGCTAAAGCCGTGATTCGCTCTGGATTGGATGCAATGTATGTTGGAATCGATGCGTAACGGCAAAAACCTATGGAGAATGGCGAACAGGAGGAGATTATAACAAGGTAG
>JAAYDR010000074.1 GCA_012729115.1 Clostridiales bacterium
GGCCGCTTTAGCGGCGGCCTGTAAAGAGAATGCAGTTGCCAGACTGTTCAATGCGTCTTGAGACGCTGCCAGTAGTTTTGCCTTGAAGGCACAGTGCATACCACCGGCTTAGCCGGTGGTTTTGATTGAATAGGACAAGGCATGATGGTGCATGGGAAATAAGGATTGACAGACATAACAATTTTTGGTAAAACTGACAAGGAAGTACTCAAACAAATCTTTACACAGAGATATACCGCCCCATCATAGCGGGAAGCAAGCCGGATGCGATGGAAGGAACAATTCTTTCTCATGCTTTCAAAGATATAGCCGGCATCTTATAAACGGGAGGGATGCCGCCATCGCCAAATACATTCGGCTTATTGCGTTGATTATCTTGATTTCGTTGATTCTTGGAATCTTTTATATAGATTCAATCTTGGATTGGTTTGGCCGGGCAGGTAATGACAGTCTGGCTCAATCTGCTTTTTCCTATATGGACGAGGAGTCGCTTCAAAAGGCTCTATATGGGCTTGAGAAAGTTACGGTGCTTGAGCTCAAGATCGACGGGATCGCCTGCGCATATGATCAGACAGAAAACACCTATTATTATCCTCTTCCCGAGGCTGTGAGGGATGAAGCCATTTTTTCTTTGCATCTGGACTCCCGCCTCCCCGGTGAGCGCATCTATTTGGAGAATACGCTGATCAACCTGGACGAAGGAATCGTATTGGAGCGGAATCAACCCTATGACATCACAGTGATCAATGCCTACCAGTATGGGCAGTGTAAACTTGTATTCACCGCTCTTCCCCTCCTGGTCTTTGACGTGCCTGCCCAGATAACCCAGGATGAAGCGCTGGGGGAGATGAGGATACTGGACCCTGAGTATGCGGCCCATGGGCTGAGCCAGTTGCAATTTGTCTCTGAGGCTACCGTGGCGTATCGAGGTGCGATATCCCGTGCCTATTCCAAGAAGAATTATAAACTGAAGTTGCTAAAAACCTCAGGCCAGGAGAAGATGGCGTCGCTGCTGGGCATGCGCCCTGACGGTGACTGGATCCTGGAAGGTATGTATAATGATTATGCAAAAATGCGCAAGAAAGTATCCATGGATCTGTGGATGGAACTCAGCACCGTATATTATGACAGCTCAGTGATCAACGGGGTAAACGGCGCCTATGTTGAAGCATTTTTTGATGATCAATATCACGGGCTTTACCTTTTGCATGAGCGCCTTGATCAAAAGCAGCTGGGTCTTGCCAAAAACGTAGACGGACGGAATGGGGGAATAATTTACAAGGGTGATATATGGAACGACGCCGACCATGCCGTGATCAGCTTTAGTAAGCAACCTGGTCCCATAGAACCGCAGAACGAGCAGTGGAGTGGCTTTTCATGCAGATATCCAAAATTTTCCGATGTAGGTTGGATCAACTGGGAGCCAATGTATGAATTTTGTATGCTTGTCACCACCGCGACGGACGAAGAGTTTGTGGACCGGATTGACACTTACATTGATTATGACAATATCATTGAAGGCCTGTTGCTGCTGGAAATGATGGGTGGTGATGATAATCGCGGAAAGAACATGATCTGGTCTATTGCGGATGCCCGCGATCCGCATCGCAGCAAGCTAATGCTCACCATGTGGGATATGGACGCCACCTGGGGCAGGAACTGGCTCAATGAGATCCGGCCGGCGGATAAGAAGTGGGTAACCAACGGCTTGTTTAACAGATTTCTGAAGCAGAACCCGGATGAATTCGTTTCCAAGCTTCAACAAAAGTGGGATACACTGCGGAAGGATGTGTTTTCCTTGGAAAGCCTGACTGTCCGCTTCGAAAGAGAATACAAGCTGCTTGAGGAGTCCGGCGCTCTGGCGCGGGAAAAGAAGCGCTGGGATTCGATGCTCACGACCCAGAAACATCGCATAATCTTTGCAACTGTGGACGTGGCACCGGAGATCCACTATATCAAGGAATGGATCGCCCAGCGGCTGGTGTACCTGGATGGTTATATCAGTAGCTTAGGCGATGAGGAGTAGGGAATGGAATACAGGCATGAGCTTAAATTCATTGTCAACGATTTTGACATCGCCAAACTAAGGGCCCGGCTGTGGCCTAGCCTACAACCCGATGAAAACAGCGGCGAGGCGGGATACATGATCCGGAGTTTATATTTTGACGATGCCCATGACAGCGCGCTATACGAAAAGCAGGATGGGGTGAACCTTCGGGCCAAATTTCGCATGCGCATCTACAATTATGCTGACGAAACCGTTTACTTGGAGAAAAAGGAGAAAGTTAACACCTTTACCCGCAAGACCCGCACACGGCTTACACGGGAGGAGGCAGAGCACCTGATTCGTGGCGATGAGGGTTTCCCCTTTGCCCAAGAGGATACACTGCTCCGTGATTTCTGGATCAAACGAACCTGCAACCGGCTAAGACCTGTACAGTTGGTAGATTATCACCGACTGGCATACCGGTGTGCCCATGGCAATGTGCGCATCACCCTGGATACCCAAGTAAGCGCACCTTTGGCAATAGCGCTTTTTGAGCCCGCGTTGCCGCGGGTTCCGGCCATGCCACAGGGCTGTCAGATTCTGGAGATCAAGTATGACGGGTTTATACCAGACTATATCCAGCAATTGTTGCAAATGGATGTTGGCAGGCCGCAGGCCTGTTCCAAATATTTACTTTGCCGTTTGGCGGCCATGAGATAAGGGAGGAAGACCTATGAATTTTGGAGACATTTTTCGTAAAACATTTTTGGACACATATAACACCGGGCTGTCCTTGAAGCGCATGATCCTTACGCTGTGCATCACGCTGGCATTGTCGTTTTTTGTGTTCGTCATGTACAGATTGACAGTACGGGATATCCCTTTTTCCAAAAGCTTTGCTGTGTCAATGTGCATGGTGTCTGTTGTCACCGCAGGCATCATCCTTGCCGTTCAGTCCAGCATTGTCATCTCCTTGGGCATGGTGGGTGCACTGTCCATTGTGCGATTCCGAACGGCCATAAAAAATCCGATGGATTTGCTCTTTTTGTTTTGGTCGATTTCCATTGGTATTATTACAGGTGCCGGACTCTATCTGTTCTCCCTGGGCACCTGCCTGGTGATTGCGGCAGGTTTGATTATCTACCAGATTATTCCCCTTCGTAAGGCCCCCCATTTGCTGATTGTCCGCTGCACGGGCGATGCCAGCGAGGACGAGGTGATGCGGCAGGTGGGAAAAAGCTACCGGCGCCACAAGGTGAAAAGCCGGAGCATGGTGGGCCTGGATACTGAGTTGGTGATTGAGTTGCAGTCCCTGAAAAACGAAGCCGGTCCGGTTCGGGCCATCCGGGACATTGACGGGGTCACAGGTGTGACCATGCTTTCCCATGACGGCCAAAGCGTTGTGCAGTAATGTTTGAACTCATTATCTATTCCTATGTATATTTGTATTGGTAAATAATCCCGTGTGCATGACAGGCCTTTAACACGGGTTTACCAGTCAAGGGATCGCAGTTATTGAGAACAGTTGGAAAGATATTTCGAAAACTTGACGGGAGAAATGAAAATCATGACAGAGTCCATGAAGAATGAAATCAAAACGCTACGGGAAACCAGCAAGATTGCGTATGTTCGCTCGGTAAGCGAAACAGGTCATCCGCAGATCAAAGCGATGCATGTATTGGAACATGACAGCTTGGACACGCAGTATTTTTCAACCAATCTGAGTTCGAAACGGGCACAATGGTTTCTCCACAATCCCAAAGCATCCGTCTATTATTGCAATGAAGCACAGTTCAAAGGCGCTTTGTTTTCCGGAAGCGTTGAAGTCTGTACAGACCATGAAACAAAAGCGTTCCTTTGGCGGGATGGGTTCGAGATCTACTACCCTCATGGCGTGGATGACGAGGACTACTGCGTTCTCAAATTCACGGCGGCCACCGTCAATTACTACCATAGACTCCATAATGAAACAATTTTAATGAAAGAGTTTTAGTCATCTATAGCAGCTACTTCAAGAACCTGATTTACAGCATTCCAACAGCCTCTTTCCAGTCCACCAGTAGATTGTACCGCCTGGTGGTAAACCGTAAAACGCAATAATTGGGATCATCATAGCCACTGAAATGGTTCGCCAGCCCACCGTACCACATTTCTTTCTTTATCATCAGGTCGGTGATGATTTCGATGTCGCCAACCAGGGTGATATTGTACGCCCCATCTTTGTTGAAACACACACTGGCACGGCTGCAGTCTGCGATTCGCTTGGCTTTATTGCTCCCAATCCCTGTACAGAAGGTCAGCCATTCAATGCCTTGCGCCTTGGATGCTGTAACCGTCGATGCCGTTGGGAATCCTTGAGCATCCATCAGTGCAAGTGTACAATAGCTTTCTTCGCCGGTGTTTTGCTGGATGATCTCGTCTGCGCGAATGATGAGCTCCTGATTTATTCCAAGCATCTCCTTTGTCCTCCTGATATCAGCACTTCTCTTCCGGTTCGTGTTGCGGCAGTAGCGCTGCCTGTCCATCCAATGCCTCTACCTGCCGCAGCTTCCGTTCAATGCTGCGGGTACGCGCAAAGGCCGTATCAATGGATGCCGTTGCCTGTTGCAGCTTCTCCTGGGTTTTTTGCAGCACCTGGGCAAAGCTGCTGAAATCCGTTTTGACAGTTCCCAGTAGTTGCCATACTTCGGTGGAGCGCTGCTGGATGGCCAGGGTACGAAATCCCATCTGTAAGCTGTTTAATAACGCCAGTAAGGTGCTGGGTCCGGCCATCACCACCCGTAACTCTCTTTGAAGTTGTTCCACCACCTCTGCATGGCGCATCACTTCGGCGTATAGCGCTTCTATGGGTAAAAACATCACAGCAAAGTCTGTAGTGTGGGGCGGGGCAATGTATTTGCTGCTGATGCGCTTGGCCTGAACCCTTACACTGGCAAGCAGTGCCTTTTGCGCTGCGTCCACCCCATGGCTGTCTCCCTGCTGGCTGGCTTCAGCCAATCGCACGTAATCCTCCTGGGGGAATTTGCTATCCAGGGGAAGGTACACGGGGGTATCCACCTGCGGATCATTCCCCGGCAGACAGACCGCGAACTCCACCCGTTCCTCGGAGCCGGGCTTCACTGCCACATTCTGGGCATACTGGGAACTGGTCAGCGCTTGTTCAAGCAAAGCGCCCAATTGCATCTCGCCCCATATGCCCCGTGCTTTGACGTTGCTGAGCATGCGCTTGAGATCTCCAACTCCTGTAGCCAGAGATTGCATTTCGCCCAGGGACTTGTAGACATGCTCCAACCGCTGGCTTACCTGGGCAAAACTCTCACCCAGCCTCTTGTCCAGGGTTTCGTGAAGTTTATCGTCCACGGTCTTGCGCATCTCCTCAAGCTTTTGGGCATTTTCCGTTTGAAGGCGCTGCATGCCGCCTTCCAGAGTCTGCCGCATGCGCTCTAGCCGGATCTCTTGTGACTGGTTGCTGTCAAAACTCTGCTGCAGCAGCGTTCCCAGCTGGTGGCTTTGCTGCTGGAAGGTACTGGAAAGGGTGTTCATCAGACTGTCGTTGACAGCCTGGAGGGTTCTCAACATGGCCTCCCGCTGGGAAAGACCCTGTTGCTCCAGCTCGTTTCCCAATCCACGCATACCGTCCTCCATGGCGTCGGCCATTTCCCGAAACCAATATGCGGTTTCCTGTTTTCTTTTTCGATTCATGGAGAGAAGTGCGATAAGAAGCACAGTCACGATCAGCAGCAGGCCGATCATTCCCATCAGCAGCAATGTATTCGGCTCCAATGTGGGCACAGAGCCTCATCCTTTCGTACAGAAAACAGCCGCCTGAAAAATCGGGGCGGCTGCGTTGCTTACATTTCCCGGCGACCCTCCATGGCCTTTGCCAGGGTAATCTCATCCGTATACTCCAAATCGCTTCCCACCGGTACCCCGTGAGCAATCCGCGTCACCAATAGCCCCATGGGTTTCACCAGGCGTGCGATATAGCTGGCAGTGGCTTCCCCTTCGATGTCTGGATTGGTAGCCAGGATGACTTCTTTGATGGAGTCATCCTCCAGCCGAACCATAAGTTCCTTGATGCGGATATCCCCGGGACCAATCCCTTCCATGGGGGAAAGCGTGCCATGCAATACATGGTAAGTGCCGCCAAAATCTCGCATTCGTTCGATAGCCGCTACATCCCTGGGGTCACGTACCACACAAATCTGCCCATTACGGCGGTTTTCATCCTGGCAGATGTTGCAAAGGTCACCCGTTGCATAGTTGCCGCAGCACTGGCAATAGCGGATGGCTTTGCGCCCCTGATACAGGGCCGACGCCAGTTCCTTCACGTCCTCCAGAGGCATACTGATGATATGATAAGCAAGCCGCTGCGCGCTTTTCTGCCCGATGCTGGGCAATCGGGCCAACTGGGCAACCATCCGGGCAATGGGCTCCAACTGCTGCGCCATGGGTTAAAACATGCCTCCCATGCCAGGTGCCATCTTCGCCATTTCTGCGTTGCGGGTTTCCTCACCTTTTCGCAGTGCTTCGTTGACTGCCGCCAGGATCATGTCCTGGAGCATATCCACATCCTCAGGGTCAACGCATTCGGGTTTAATGAGCAGCTCCTTCAGTTCCCGCTTGCCTGTGACAGTGACGCTAACCATACCACCCCCCGCCTGGGCAGTATACTCCCTCTCATCCAGTTCTTCCTGGGTCTTAGCCATCTGCTCCTGTAATTTTTGGGCCTGTCGCATGAGCTGCTGCATGTTGCCGCCGCCCATCCCGCCAAAGCCGCCAAAATTGTTTCTTGCCATGCTCATACCTCCGTTGATTGCATTTACTCTTTGATGGAGATCAGCTTCAAGTCCGCAGAGATCCCGGTGATTCGTACTGCCGGAGCAGAGGCGTCATCGCTTAGGGAGACTCCTTCCGTGCGTACCCGCCCGCTAAGAGAACGGAGGCTCACGTTCATTCTCTCCAAGGGAGATGTGATGACAACAGCCCCGGATACCGTGTTGATATCCACGCGCTTGAAAGCTGCACTCATATGGTAGGTCTGCTCCCCGCTGACGCTGTTGCAGCGCAGGGTATCCACCTGGAGGATGTCCAATACGATATCGCCGCTGATGCTGCGTACGGATAGGGTATCGGCATGCAGATCTTCCGCCCGTACATCGCCGCTGACGGTTTTCAGCTTAAGCTCCTGGGCTTTAATGCGCACAGCTCTCAGGTCTCCGGAAACAGTGTCCAGCAGGATGGAGCGGCCATGCAGGCCTCTGGCACTTAGCAGACCGCTGATGGTGTTAATGTGAATGGGCTTTTGCCAGCTTCGGGGCATACGGATACACACCTGCATCCAGTGACCATCCACAATGTTGAGACTCAGTCCGTATTGCGGCTGCTCCACCAGCAGGATGCCATCCGTTGCCAGAATCCGCAGATCATTCACAGACTGGTCATCCCCAGATACCAACACCTGGATTTTATCCACGTCATCCGCGAAAATCTCCAGCTGCGCCCATGCCAAATGAACCACCACATCCGCCAAACTGCCGGAATCAAAATGCTCATTACGTTCCATGGGATGCCTCGCCTCCTTGATGCCTCATCAGGATTCTAGCCGCCTATAGCCTTTGTATCATACCTTTTTTCCAGCAAAAAAGCAATCACCTATACCACCTGTTGGGCAGCGGGGTGGTGATGCAAAATTCATGCAAAATTCAGTTTGGAACAAAGCGGTGAAGCTCACGAGGGATTGTCCTGTTGGGAAGATCCTTCTTGCTGAATGGGCTGGGAAGAACCAGCCTCGGTTTGTCCGGCTGAGGCGAGTGAGGCTGTATGATTCTTGCGAAAAAGACCAGTGACGCTCTCACCTGTGGTAAGCAGGAAACCCGCTAAAATGGAGAGATAAAAAGTGAAGAATCGCCAGATCAGGAGAGCCACAAAAAGGTAGGCGGGAGGAAAGATCCCTGCAAAGAAAACGGCAAAGCCGCCTTCCTGTGCGCCGGAAGCTCCCGGAAGGGGCGTATAACTGGCACTGATGTACAGCAATACACCCATGGTGATCTGTTCCATAAAGGTTGTTCCGGAAAGGCCGAAGGCATAATAGATGACTGAAATGACGGCCATCAGCGCAAAGAGCTGCACCAGGGCGATGAGAAACTGAATCAGCAGATCCTTGGGACGGCTGCGAATAAGATCGACGCTGGATAAAAACGATGATACATGGGCTTCCCATTTTTCGGTTGATTTTTTGGGGTCCTTGCATATGTTCAGCATCACACCAATGCGGATGATGAGGGCGATCACGGTGCGTACAGCCCGCTTGCTGATGGCTAGGGTGAGAACCATGCCGATGGACAGGAAGTTGAAGCCATAGCCCATGAGAATGACCCAAATCACATTGCCTGCTTTTTGTGCAATAAAATCGCCATGGAAGATCCAAAGAATGGCGCCAACCACTAATAACTGGAGTTGAAAACAAAAGAATTTAACGCTTAAGGCAGAGCCGCTGATGCCGATGGGTACGCCCATCCGCTTTAAATGGTATATCTGCAGGGGCTGGCCGCCGGAAGCTCCAGGGGTGAGGTTGCAGTAATAGATGCCGATCATGCCGATGTAGGTGGATTGCCAAAAGGTTATGGGATAATTCTGCTTTTTTAAGAAGAAAAATACGGAAAGGCCGTCGGTGATCACGTATACGGACCAACACAGCAGGCAGAGCAAAAGCGATGTCCAGGAAAGGTTTCGGATCGCATGCCAAACCTCGGTAATGTCATTTCCACTGAAGCCGATATAAAGTACCAAACCCAGCGTAAACAATAAAAAAGCGAAGCTGAGCAAATTCCTGGCGGATGCCTTCACGCTTCAACTCCCTTTCCTAATATAATTGCCTGACGAATAGTATAGCATAGTTTTATGGTGGCGGCAAGAAAAGGAAAATGGCTGCAGGCTTTATTTCAGGAGGGTTCACATTCTTCTCGTGAAAAACTAATGTGTAGATATACCAATCAATGGCTTGGAGAAAATGAAGGATGATTGTGTATAATCTTGCATTTTGTTTGTCTTTTTTCTTTTGTCATGTAATCCGGAATCGTGGGATGGTGGAAGAGAAAATGATGAGTTTATTGATGATATAATGTGTTCCGGGATGGTGAAGCAGGGCTTTAATCCAATGCCGTATTACTTGACAAATGAATTGATAACCTCTTACAATGGCATTATTCTATATTTGCGGGAGGATTGAAATATGAAGACAGCTATTCGCCTCGTCGTCATCGCCCTTGTGGTGAGCCTCAGCCTGGGCCTCATGGCCTGTGTAGGCCTGGCACAGGGGAAAACCTACATAATCGCCTCCGACAACTCCTTTGCACCCTTTGAATTCTTGGATGTGGCCACCAACGCATACACCGGTGTGGATATGGATCTGTTGTCTGCCATTGCTGCAGAGCAGGGATTCGTCTACGAAGTGCAAAACGTTGGCTTTGATGCAGCCATGGGAGCGGTGCAAGCAGGCCAGGCTGACGGTATGATTGCGGGGATGACAATCACGGATGCACGCAAGGAAACCTATGATTTCTCAGACGGATATTTTGAGGACGGACAGGTTATGGTGGTGGCCGCAGCCAGCCAGATTGCTTCTTTGGAAGGGCTCAAAGGTACGGTGGTGGCCGTGAAAACGAGCACACAGGGCGCTACCTATGCGGAAAGCATTTCCGGAGAATATGGCTTTACCCTCCAGTATTATGAAGATTCTCCCACTATGTACACTGCGGTGATCAATGGTACAAATTCTGCCTGCTTTGAGGACCGTACGGTGGTGGAATGGGCCATCAAGACGGAAGGCTTGAGCCTAAAGACGGTGGGCGATGTGATCAATCCCAAGTATTATGGTTTTGCGGTAAAGAAGGGCGTTAACCCGGAGCTTATTGAAATGTTTAACAAAGGCCTTTCTAACATCAGGGATAACGGCATGTACGACGAGATCCTGGCCAAGTACGGTTTCTAAGAAAAGGCTTGTCGGCTGGAGCGGATCAGCTCCAGCCGACAGATTTCGCCAAGAAAAGAGCGCGCTATGAATTTCTCCAGAACCCTTCAGGAATCTGGCTTGCTTTTATTGCAGGGTTTACAAGTAACTGTAATCGTCTCCATCGTTTCCATCATCTTTGGAACGATCATCGGGTTTTTCACTTCCCTGTTAAGCATCTCAAAATCTCGGATCTTACGCTTCATTTCCGGGGTATATATCTGGGTCATCCGGGGCACTCCAATGATCGTACAGGCATTTATCGTTTATTTTGGTGTTCCTCAGGTAATGCAGCTTATGGACCCTGGATTTCGCATCAGCGCTGATGTAGCGGGGGTGATCACCCTAAGCCTGAACGCCGGTGCCTATATTTCTGAAATTTTTCGTGGTGGCATCAACGCAGTCGACAAGGGGCAGATTGAAGCGGCGCGCAGTCTGGGCCTTTCGGCCTCACGTACCATGCTTAAGGTCGTATTGCCTCAGGCGATCAAGATATCAATCCCTTCCATGGTAAATCAGTTTATTATAGCCGTAAAGGATACGTCCATTCTCTCTGTGATCGGTCTGGCTGATCTGGTAAACAAGGCCAAGGTTTACGTAGGAAAAAGCTACCAGTTTTTTGCCACCTATATTTTGGTTGCGGTTTATTATCTGGTGGTCATCTCAATCCTAATGGCTATTTCAAAGCGTGTGGAGAAGAAGTTTCAATATGAAGGCAAAGATAATCGCCCGTAATGTCCGCAAGAGCTTCGCTGGGACGGAAGTTCTGATGGGAATCGATCTCACCGTTCACGAGGGGGAAGTGGTCTGCATCATCGGGCCATCGGGCTCGGGAAAGTCCACTTTATTGCGTTGTTTGAATCGATTGGAAGATGTTACCAGCGGGGAGATCATCATTGATGATCATAGTATCACCCAGGAAAAGGCCAACCTCAATAAGATGAGGGA
The DNA here is from genome assembly GCA_012729115.1 of Clostridiales bacterium. Lineage (GTDB taxonomy): Bacteria > Bacillota > Clostridia > Christensenellales > Aristaeellaceae > Limiplasma. Next base: position 10,947 of record JAAYDR010000074.1, read on the forward strand.
GAACATCGGCATGGTGTTCCAGAGCTTTAACCTGTTTTCCCATTTGACCGTGCGAAAAAACATCACCCTGGCGCCGGTGGACTTGAAAAAGCTAACCCGGGAAGAAGCGGAAATAAAGGCGGTCCATCTCCTTGAGCGAGTGGGCCTTTTGGATAAAATCGATGCCTATCCCCACGAGTTGTCTGGCGGCCAGAAACAACGGGTTGCCATCGCCCGCTCTTTGGCCATGTCCCCTGATGTGATGCTCTTTGACGAGCCCACCAGCGCTCTGGATCCGGAGATGATTGGTGAGGTACTCCAAGTGATGAAGCAATTGGCCTCGGAGGGAATGACCATGGTGGTGGTGACCCATGAAATGGGTTTTGCCAAGGACGTGGCAGACCGCGTGATCTTCATGTCCGACGGGCAAATCGTGGAGGAGGGTACTCCCCAGGAACTTTTCACCCACCCCAGGGAGCAGAGAACCCAGGAGTTTTTACGCTGTGTTCTGTAGCCGGATCAGTCAAACCCCAAACGCATCATGATACGAAAACGGCCCCCCGACGGATTATATCCATTGGGGGGCCATCTTGCACTCAAACAGAACCTATAAATGGATTCCCCCTGAAGACGGCATTTTCACCCAGCATTTCTTCAATACGCAGCAACTGGTTGTATTTGGCGATTCTCTCCGTCCGGCAGGGAGCACCGCTTTTAATCTGCCCAGCATTCACTGCCACCACGATATCTGCCATGGTGGTGTCTTCGGTTTCGCCGGAGCGGTGGGAGATCACGGCGGTGTACCCAGCCTGATGGGCGGTGCGGATTGTCTCAAGGGTTTCGGTCAGAGTACCAATTTGGTTCAACTTGATCAATATGGAATTGGCCACATGCTTCCTAATGCCTTCCCGGAGAATCGCAGGGTTCGTGACGAATAGATCATCACCCACCAGCTGAAGCTTGGAGCCGAGCTTGGCTGTCAGAGAAGCCCAGCCCTCCCAATCATCTTCGGCCAGACCGTCCTCCAGGGAGACGATGGGGTATTTACTGATCCACTCCGAATACAGCGCAATCATTTCTTCACTGCTGCGGCTAACCTTCTCGCCTTGGAATACATATTTGCCGTTTTCATAGAGTTCGGAAGCGGCAGGGTCTAGAGCGATGGCTACGTCCTGACCGGGATGGTAGCCTGCTTTTTCGATGGCTTCCACAATCAGCCTGAGCGCATCCTCATTGGCAGCCAAATCAGGGGCAAAGCCTCCCTCGTCGCCCACTCCCGTGCTCATTCCCCTGTCCCTGAGCACAGCCTTCAAAGTTTGATAAACCTCGGCGCAAATCCGAAGGCCTGAGGAAAAACAGGCCGCCCCCACGGGCATGATCATGAATTCTTGTACGTCCACAGTGTTGTCGGCATGTTTACCGCCATTGAGGATATTCATCATGGGCACCGGAAGTTGACAGGCGTTTGCGCCGCCAATGTATCGAAATAGCGGAATCTGAAGAAGGTTGGCTGCCGCTTTGGCTGCTGCCAGGGAAACGCCCAGTATCGCGTTGGCGCCAAGCCTTGACTTGTCCATTGTGCCGTCCAGGTCGATCATCCGGCGGTCCAAACCTTGTTGATCCAGCACATCCAGACCAGCAATTTCCGGGGCTATGATCGTTGATACATGATTGACGGCTTTCTGGACGCCTTTGCCTTGATAGCGATTTTTATCCTGATCCCTGAGTTCTATCGCTTCCCTGGCTCCGGTTGAGGCTCCGGATGGCACGGATGCCCGCCCAACAATCCCGTTTTCCAATACCACGTCAACCTCAATGGTGGGATTACCCCTGGAATCCAGTATTTCCCTGGCTTTTGTATAACGGATCCTTGACATATCCGGCATCTCCTTTATGTCCATACTTTGTCTTCAGAATACCACAGGAGAGCTTATCTATGCAATCCCTCCCGTGCACGCACCGCTTTACCATCCCACCCCATCCCGGCATGAATGAATCAGATGGTTCATATCCTTCCAAATAGAGCGGGGGGGAGGAAGAACATTGCTGCAGGCCATTTGGGGTGGCATGATCCTTATTTCCATTATCTTTGCTCTGGTTACCGGCAGAACCGGGCAGTTGTTGCCAGGGGCACTGGCAGGCGCGGCAGATGCGGTTTCTTTGACTGTGAAACTTCTGGCAGGGTACCTGTTCTTCTGCGGAATGATCGAGATCATGAAAGCCCTGTGCGTGCCTCAAAAGCTTAGCAAAGCCATGAACCCGCTGCTTCGTCTTCTGTTTCCCTCCATTCAACGATCCGAAACCAAAGAAGCCATCGTTTTAAACTTTTCTGCCAATTTGCTCGGTCTGGGTAATGCGGCCACGCCCATGGGCATTGCTGCCATGGAGCGCATGGAAGAGGAACGTCAGGAAAACAGAGTGGTCCTCCATGGAATGTATCTGTTCCTGGTTATCAATGCCACAAGCCTGCAGCTCCTGCCCACCACGGTGATCGCACTTCGGGCGGCGTCAGGTTCCGCCCAGCCCGAAGCCATTTTGCTGCCCACCCTGGCGTGTACGACGCTGTCCACCCTGGTGGGAGTTGGGTGCGCCTTTTTTTGCTCCAGAAGCAGGCGTGCAAGCCGGACCTGTAGGACAGCGCTGAAGGAGTAAGACATGCAGGTTCTCCAGATATTGCTGATTCCTCTATTGCTGCTGTGGCTGCTGGTAGCTGCAGCCTGGAAACGCATGCCCGTCTATGACCTTTTTCTGATCGGTAGCAAAGAAGGACTTCAGGTGGCCCTCCGGGTCCTGCCCAATCTGGCTGCCATGATGGTGGCCATTGGGATGTTCCGGGTTTCGGGATGCCTGGATGCGCTGACGGATCTCTGCACGCCGGTTTTTCAAGGACTGGGCCTGCCCCCAGAGATCGCTCCCCTGGCCATGATGCGCCCCCTCAGCGGCTCGGCCTCGCTGGGTATGGTGGAAGCACTCATTACCCGCTACGGTCCGGACAGCCGGGTGGGCCTGGTGGCATGCACCGTAATGGGTAGCAGCGAAACCATCTTTTATACCATCTGTGTCTACCTGGGAGCAATCAAACACAAGCGCTCCGGGTACGCGATTCCATGCGCCCTGCTAGGGGCACTGGCTGCCCTGGTGCTGGCTGGGGTGTTTTTCTGATCATTTCACCAGCATCGGATCGTCAGCAGGCTAAACTCCCAGTTTTGCTTGACAACTGACTGATTCTGGGTATAATAGCGGTACAACTTCATTGAGGCAATGAGCGGGAGAGTAAGGGTTCAGCCTTCGCCAAAGAGAGCCACGCCGGGTGAGAGGTGGTGCGAAGGAAGCCGTGAACATGGCCTGGGAGCCTTTTCGCCCGATAGGTAGGACGAAACGGGGAGCGCCGATATCCGCCGATGATACGCAAAGTGATAAACCAGGGTGGTACCGCGGGTTTGGCTCGCCCCTCAAGCATGGGGGCGGGTTTTTGATTTGGAAGGAGAGAGAACATGGAGAAAAAGCAAACGTTCTATATTACCACACCGATTTACTACCCCAGCGACAATCTGCACATCGGACATGCCTACTGCAGCGTGGCCACGGATACCATGGCCCGCTTTCAGAAACAGCAAGGCTTTGACACCTTCTTCCTGACCGGTACGGATGAACACGGACAGAAGATTGAGCGCAAGGCAGCCGAAAAGGGGGTTACGCCCCAGGCATATGTGGATGAGATCGTTACGGGTATTAAGGAACTGTGGAAACTCATGGATGTGGACTATGACGACTTCATACGCACCTCAGATGAGCGCCATGCGGTTGTGGTGCAAAAAATCTTCCGTCAGCTCTACGACCAGGGCGACATCTACAAGGGTACGTATGAGGGATGGTATTGTACTCCCTGCGAGAGCTTTTTTACGGAGCTTCAGCTAAAGGACGGCTGTTGTCCTGATTGCGGACGTCCGGTGGAGAAAACAAGCGAGGAAAGCTATTTCTTCAGATTGAGCAAGTATCAGGATTGGCTGATCGAATATATTGAAACCCATCCGGATTTTATTCAGCCTGTGTCTCGCAAGAACGAGATGCTTAACAATTTCCTGCGGCCTGGCCTCAGCGACCTGTGTGTCAGCCGCACCACCCTCAAATGGGGTATTCCAGTGGACTTTGACCCCAAACACACCGTTTATGTTTGGCTGGATGCCCTGACCAATTATATCAGCGCACTGGGCTATGGCACGGACCATGACGAGTTGTTTAAAAAGTACTGGCCTGCGGATATTCATTTGGTGGGCAAGGAGATCGTTCGCTTCCATACCATCATTTGGCCCATCACGCTTCACGCCCTGGGCCTGCCACTGCCAAAGCAGGTTTTCGGCCATGGCTGGCTGGTTCTCGACGGGGTGAAAATGGGTAAGTCCATGGGCAATGGCGTGGACCCGGTGGTGTTGTGCAATAAATATGGCAGTGATGCCATCCGTTACTTCCTCATGCGGGAGATGCCCTTTGGCAGCGACGGCCAATTCAGCAATGAGGCATTGCTGAACCGCATCAATGCCGATCTGGCCAATGACCTTGGCAATCTGGTCAGCCGCAGCGTGGCCATGGTGGAGAAGTACTTTGACGGGGTTTTGCCCGCTCCTGGAAGCTATCATAAGCTGGATTCCGCCCTGATCGAGTTGGCTCTTTCCAGTCCCGCCAAGGAGCGCCAGCACATGGCGGAGTTGCAGTTCTCCCTGGCCCTGGGAGATATCTGGCAGTTGGTGGGGGAATGCAACCGCTACATCGACCTGAACACCCCTTGGGTACTGTGCAAAACCCCAGAGGGACAGGAGCGGCTTAAAACAGTCCTGTATGTTTTATGCGAGTGCATCCGTTTTGTGGCGGTGCTGATTGCTCCCACCATGCCCCGTACTCCGGGGAAGATCTTCGAGCAATTGGGTATCGGCCAAGAGAATCTGAAGGTTTGGGATTCCCTGCGTTCCTTTGGCATGCTTACTGAGGGTACCAAAGTACGAAAAGGAGACGCCCTTTTTCCACGTCTGGACATTCAAAAGGAGCTGGAGGCTTTCGGGCTTGGGCAGAAGATAAGTCCTGCTCCGCAGAATGCTCCTTCCCCCAAGCAAGCCTCTGCCAAAGTGGCTCCCACCAAGGAGGATGCAGGCAATGGGCATATTTCCATTGACGATTTTGCCAAGGTACAGCTGAGGGTGGCCCGGGTGCTTGAGGCAGAGAAGGTGGAAGGCAGCGACAAGCTGCTGAAGCTTCGTCTGTCTCTGGGTGAGAAGGAACCCCTGCGCACGGTGGTCAGCGGTATTGCCAAGCACTATACCCCCGAGGAAATGAAGGACCGCCAGGTGGTTTTGGTGAGCAATCTGAGACCTGCCAAACTGCGGGGTATTTTAAGTGAGGGGATGATCCTGTGCGCCTCAACAGCAGATGATGAGGTGCTGAAACTGGTAAGTGTCCAGGAGGGCATGCAGGACGGGGCTTTCATCCGATGAGCGAAATATTTGACTCCCATTGTCACCTGGAGGACGCGCGCTTTGGTGATGACTTGGCCGCCGTGCTGGAGCGTATGGTTTCGCATGGCGTAACACGCTGCCTATTGGCTGGAAGTGATATGGATACAAGTAGCAGGATTGCCGCCCTTACCTGCGAAATCGATACATGTTATGGAGCAGTGGGGGTGCATCCCCATGAAGCCAGGTTTTTTCAGGACGAGGACCTCAATCAGTTCAAAGAGTGGCTTACGCTACCCAGGGTGATGGCAATAGGGGAGATAGGCTTGGATTATTATTATGACCACTCTCCTCGGGATGTGCAGCGGAAGGTCTTTGAAAAGCAACTTCACTTTGCCTTTACGCAGGGTGTAGCGGCCATCTTTCATGTTCGGGATGCCCACGGGGATATGCTGAGCATCTTGAAAAGCCACATGGGAGCTCTGCCCAAGGGAGTGCTCCATTGCTACAGCGGCAGTGTGGAAAGTGCCAGACTTTACCTGGATATGGGCTTTTACCTATCCTTCGCTGGCCCGGTAACCTTCAAGAACGCAAGAAACCTGGCGGAAGTAGCGGCTTTCTGCCCCATGGACAGGCTGCTGGTGGAAACCGACAGTCCCTATCTGGCTCCGGAGCCCATGCGGGGGAAAAGGAACGAGCCGTCTTTTGTGCGCTTTGTTGCCCAGAAGGTGGCACAGATCAAGGGCGTTCCTGTGGATGATCTGTGCCGGGCTGCTTGGAACAACACCTGCGATCTTTTTGACATTGACAGTGGGAAAAGCGAAAGCCGGTGCTAAAGACGCGGATTCCACAGGAACCCTCATGCAATATTCACCTCGTCAGCGCATAGAATGTGCTGAGCGAGGTGATTCCTTTTGCCAAACGATACGAAGTGTTTTCCCGCCGGAACCAACAAGATCTTTGAAATCGTGGGATACGTATTGCTGATTGTGGGTGTCATCTTGCTGTTTTTTTGCATACCGGGCTGGGCATGGTTGGCGATCCTGGGCCTGGCATTGATAATCGCCGGATATTTCTTGCTCCGATTGAGCAATGTATGGAGGTAACTTATGTCCATCAGAATGATTTGTGTCAAAGCCCCCAGGATACTCAGCGGATTCTTGCGGTTGTTTACCAGGAAGAGGAGAAGCAGATAGTTCCTATTACATGATGAAAGGCGCGCCTGCTACAGTCAGCGCGCCTTTGGCATGGGACAAGTGCTATCCCTTTGCTTTGGGCTTGAAGCAAAGCGCCACCAGAGTGCCAAAAAATACAGCCGCGCTGATGCCTCCTGCCGTAGCCGTCAAGCCGCCTGTGAAGGCTCCCAGAAAGCCTAACTCCTGTACTGCCATGATGACCCCCTTGCTGAGTGCATGCCCAAAGCCGGTGAGGGGAACGGTGGCCCCCGCACCGGCGAAATCGGCTAATGGACCATAAAGCCCCGCGGCGCTCAACACTACGCCTGTGAGAATGTAGATCACCAATATACGGGCAGGGGTCAGTTTGGTCTTAACCACCAATACTTCCCCGATGACACAAAGCAGCCCGCCCACCACAAAGGCTTTCAGATACATCAGGATGTCCATCCGGCTATGCTCCTTCCTTGGGTGTCTCCAACACGATCGCGTGGGCGATGCTGGGGATGCTCTCACCCTGCTGGCTGCTGGTGGGGCTCATCAGCGCTCCTGTAGCCATCAGAACAAGTCGGCGATACTTCCCTTGGGCCATGAGAGGCAGATAAAAACCATTGAACACCGCTGCACTGCACCCGCATCCGCTCCCCCCGGCGTGCATATCCTGCGACTCCCGATCAAATATCTCCAGTCCGCAGTCAGTGTAGTGTTGATCGTCCAGGGGCATGCCATGTTCCTGCATCAATTTTAAAAGCAAATCATGGCCGACTTTCCCCAGATCCCCCGTAAGGATCAAGTCATAATCCTTGGCGGTGGTTTTGGTATCGCGAAAAAGAGCGCACAAGGTATCGGCAGCAGCAGGGGCCATGGCCGCTCCCATGTTGTTGGCATCCTTGATGCCCAAGTCTACCACACGCCCAAAGCTAATCTGGACGACTCTGGCCAGGGGATGCCTGCCAGGAGCACTGCTGATCAGGGTTGCCCCCGCTCCTGTTACAGTCCATTGAGCAGTGGGGGTGCGCTGGGAGCCAAACTCCAAAGGGAAGCGGTACTGACGCTCAGCTGTGCAAAAATGGCTGCTGGCAGCGCATAAAACATGGCTTGCATGACCGCCATCTACCAGCATGCTCCCCAGGCCAAGGCTTTCACTCATGGTCGAGCAGGCCCCGTACAGGCCGATAAAGGGCACCGCCAAATCCCTGGCGGCATAGGAGGCAGTAATGATTTGATTGAGCAGATCCCCCCCCAGGAGAAACTGGATGCTGTCCGCCTGGATGCCTGCTTTTTGAAGACAGGTATCAATGGCCTCCAGGTATAAAGACTTTTCAGCCAATTCAAAGGATTCCTGGCCGTTCATCTCGTCCTCGATAACCTTATCAAAATGTTCCCCCAGAGGGCCCTCCCCTTCTTTTTTGCCAACGATTGCGGCATTACCGATAATATAAGGCTTGCTGGGCAGGTTAATGGTCTGCATGCCGATACGCTTATTGCTCATAATCGCCTCCTGCTACCAGCGGATGATGGCATAGAGAAGGCCCACGATCACCGAAGCGCCAATCCCATAGACCAGTACCGGTCCGGCGATGGTGAACAGTTTGGCCGCTAGCCCCAGCACAAGGCCTTCTCGCCGAAACTCCAGGGCAGGGGAAACCATCGCATTGGCAAAACCCGAGATCGGTACGAAGGAGCCCGCTCCTGCATACTGACCGATCTTGTCAAAAATGCCGATACCCGTCAGCAGCGCCGTCAGAAAGACCAGCACGATGGAGGCGAAGGTGGAAGCGGCGGAGGAGGGGAGTTTTAAAACCAATCTGCCGATGTCTGTCAAGCCCTGACCCAACACGCAGATTACCCCTCCCACCCAGAAGGAACGAAGGAGCATTTGCGCCATCTTGGAGTTGGGGGAGACCTGATCCGCCAGGGTTTGGTAGGCCTTTGGGTCTGAATGGATGTTCTTTCGATTCATCAGGATTCTCCTTGTTTAGATTCTGATGATGGCAGTCCCTCCCAGTTCCTTTATGGATGCTCGCATCCTCCCGGGACTGCTTTGGGACGCTCCCGATGGGTGACGGAAGCGGGCTTGTAGTAGATTTCCCGGTCCGATGGGCGTGGCTGAGGGTCCAAAGCTGGCGGGGGAATGGTTTGATGAGGCCGTTCCAAGGGGCATGCCTCCTTTTGTCATCTAGGCAAAGGAAGTATGCGGCAAAAACATGCTGCTTATACGAAAAAGAGCAGCACATGCAAAGGGCATGATCACTGCCAAAGATCATGCCCAAAACAATATACCTGGATTTCTATACGTTTGGTGAGAAAAAAGGGTTTTCACCCCGTCAAACGGACAATCCTCCTGCGCAGGCTAAACCGTGGCATATCCGTTGGGGTTCAGGCTCTGCCAACGCCATGCGTCTATGCACATGTCCTCCAGCGACTTGTGGGCTTTCCAGCCCAGAAGTTTCTCTGCTTTGGAAGGGTCAGCGAAACAGCGTGCAATATCACCAGGGCGGCGGGGAGCGATGTGGAAGGGGACGGTCACGTTGTTCACCCGCTCAAAAGTGTGCACCATGTCCAGCACGCTGTATCCAACGCCGGTGCCCAGGTTGAACACCTCACAGCCCGTGTGCGCCATTAGATAAGCACAGGCGTCCAGATGCCCCTGGGCAAGATCCACCACATGGATATAATCCCGGATTCCAGTACCATCCGGGGTGGGGTAATCGTTTCCAAAGATGTTGAGCTCTTTTAGCTTGCCGGATGCGACCTGTGTGATGAAGGGCATCAGGTTGTTGGGCAATCCCACCGGATCCTCCCCGATCAGGCCGCTTTCATGAGCGCCGATGGGGTTGAAATAGCGAAGCAGCGCTACTGCCCAGGAAGGGTTCGCATCAGCCACGTCCCTGAGAATTTGCTCAATCATGTACTTGGTCCAGCCATAGGGGTTGGTGCAGCCACCTGAGGACATGGTTTCCTTGAGGGGCATGTCATCCGTCATACCATAGACTGTGGCAGAGGAACTGAACACGATGCGATTGACGCCCCTCTCTCTCATGACCTCACACAGAGTCAGGGTGGAATCCAGGTTGTTGCGGTAATATTCAATTGGCATCCCTACGCTTTCACCCACGGCCTTGTAACCCGCGAAATGGATGACCGCGTCAAAGCTGTGCTTTTGAAACACCTGATCCAGGGCATGGTGATCGCAAACGTCCACATCGTAGTAGGGAACAGCTTTGCCCGTGATGGTTTGCAGACGGGAGATAACTTCTTGAGAGCTGTTGTAAAAATTGTCAACAATGACGGCCTCATGGCCCGCTTGAGTCAACGCCACATAGGTGTGGGAACCAATAAAACCCGCGCCCCCGGTTAGCAAGATGGTCATGGAATGCCCTCCCGTACCTGTTTAGAACAGCCTTTCAGGATAGTCGCCCCGCTGATGCATCCGGAGAAGCTCAGTTTGTACATAGGGTTTATCCTCCTGGTAGGTCACGCCAAACCAGGTGGAATCCGTGGGCAGCACATCCACCTTTAGTCCCTCTGAGTGCATCAGTTGGTCCACCAGCACAGGCAGCACATACTCGGCCTTCAGTTCTGTGGGGGCCAGGGAGGCAAGAAAGGACTTGAAGCGCTCCATGGCCATGGTAAACAGCCATGGGGTGAAGCCAAAGAAGTTCATGCTGACCAGGCTGTTGGGGTCCAGGATGACCCCCGCCGGGTCCTTTTCGGTATCCCTGATGGTTCCGTCGGGGAAGGGTTTAATTTTATAGGTTTCCGTGACGGCGGTCAATTTGCCTTTTTCGTCCACGCTGCACACGCCCCGGGTCACATGGCCGTGCTCGCTGACGGTGTTCTTCAAGTAGTAGCCTGCCATGCAGGCCTCCCCCTCCGGCTGTAATGTATTCAGGCGGGAAATCAGGGTCTTGAAGGCGGTTTTGCCATAATAATCATCGGCGTTGATTACCGCAAATGGTTCATGTATCAGATCCCTGGCAGTCAGTACGGCCTGTACGGTACCAAGGGGTTTGGTGCGCTCCAGTGGGACACTGTATCCCTCAGGAAGATCGTGCAGATCCTGGAAGGCAAACTCCACCTTGATTTTGCCTTCCAATTGGGTACCCAGCAGTTCCTTGAACCGTTCTTCAAAATCACGCTTAATCACGAAGACCACTTTCGTAAAGCCCGCCTCGATGGCGTCGAATATGGAGTAAAACATAAGCATCTCGCCATGAGGCCCCATGCCGTCAATCTGTTTGTTGCCGCCATAACGGGAGCCCATCCCGGCCGCCATAATTAATAGTGTCCTCTCCATTTTCCTTCTCCTTACTCAATGATGAGAAACGGCGCTCAAGGCCTGGATGCCCTTTATAATGCCGCGCGCACCGGTTCTTCCGGCGTGGGACCTTGAGGTTTCTTCCCTCTGGGCTTGCCGACTGCTTTATCGGAGGGAGTTTTCCCGGTTTGTGGGACCCCTTCGGTTCGCATCCTGGGACAGGCAATCAACTTCGCTGCAACAAAACCTTCGGTACTATCCCTACGGAAGAAGATGGTTAATGTGCGCAACATGAGCTTTAAATCCATAACCAGAGAAAAGTTCTCGATGTACATCAGATCCAAAATGGCTTTATCCTTTGGAGAGGTGTTATACTTGCCGTCGATCTGGGCAAGTCCTGTGAGCCCTGCTTTCATCTGCTGGCGGTACTTGAATTCCGGAACTTCCTGCTCATATTTTGCAACGTTTTCCAGCATTTCCGGCCGGGGGCCCACAATGCTCATGTCTCCTTTTAGCACGTTAAGCAACTGGGGTATCTCATCCAACCGGTACTTGCGCAAAACCCGGCCCCAAGGGGTAATGCGGCTGTCGTTTTCCTGGGCGGATACAGCGCCAAGTTCGTTCTCCTCGTGATACATCGTCCGGAACTTGATGATCTCAAATACCTTCCCATGGATGGTGGCCCGTTTTTGCCGGAAAAATACGGGGCCGCTTCGGGAAGCGAGAAGCACCGCGGAGATAATCAGCATCAGAGGACTTAGGATCAACAGGCCCAGGATGCTGACAGCAATGTCGATGACCCGTTTGATAAAAAGCTGTAGCAGCGTTGGATTGGAACGATGGATATATAAAAAAGGCGTGTCATCCAGAATGCTCTGCTCGGCGGTAGAGATGATTACGTCCCCCAGTTCTGCCAGCAGGTAGATCGCTTTATTCAGATGATAGCAGTAGCGCTCCAGCATCGCTTCCTCAGTATCCGGTATTCCGGCCAGAAAGACCACATCATGATTTTCAATGGTTTCCTTTACATCGGGGCATTCATAATGAACCACGTCATTGAGTACAAACCTTCTCCGAAAGGTGGACATTTTTTCCGCCACATGAAGGGCCAGTTCCTGGGAAGATGTGATAATACAGGATTTTTGTGGGGGATTAATACGAAAATACAGACGGTTCCCCAGGGTGACATAGAGGTAGATAATACCGATCTGCAATAAAATGACCCCGCACAATAACCAAAAATCCTGCCCAAAAAGAATCAGGTACTCGTTGTTGGCAGGGTTCACATTCATGATTTGTAGTTGGAAATATGTGACCACATCGGTCAACAGGGTAGCGATCAGGACGGATGAAAAGATGGAACGCGGCTTTTTATCTTCAATGTCATAGCCGCCATATACAAAACGAAGAATGCCCATCATCACAGCAAAGGTCGCCATAGTAGTGGCGGCTGTGCGGCTCAGGTTGATGATCTGAGGATTGGTCCGGGAAAGAATTGCAAAGAATGCGATAAAAAGAGAAACATACATCAGGCCCTGGAATGTAAGCTTCATTAACTGTGTAAGCACGTAACGCTTATTGTGCATGGCCGCCTCCATAACATTGCTGACGGTGGGCTTTTCAAGCCGGGCATGGAGCCCGGACGGAATTCTCCTTGTGGGCAAACCCTCCAGTTTTCTTCCATGGAAATGCTGTATCAATGTGCTAAATAAGGATATCACTCCAATGAAACACTGTCAAGCATGGGGGAATCAGTCTGGGTTGCGGCCGCAGTGACGAACGGACTGTTTAAACAGAATTGAGAGGTATTGGAACGAGCTCTTGAGGCGATGATGCATCACCGCTTTCATATTTCATTATCTTGCGCTATGATGAACTTGTAAAATGCTTGTGGATTCGACTTTGAGGAGGATATCATGATTCGATTTGAAAGTGTACATAAGACTTATGCCGGCAGCCAGGCAAAGGCCGTAGATGATTTGAATCTGGACATTGCAAGCGGAAAGGTGTTTGGTTTCATCGGGCCTAATGGCGCAGGCAAAACCACAACCATCAAGTTGATGACGGGAATTTTGCAGCCAGATGCGGGTCGGGTGATTCTGGAAGGAATCGATATGGCGCAAAGGCCCTTGGAAGCCAAGCGTACCTTTGGCTATGTGCCCGACAGCTTCGAAATGTATGACCGGCTGACGGGCATGGACTATCTGCGTTTTTTGGCAGATGTGTATGGGGTGAGCATCCTGCGGAGGAATGAGCATATTGAAAAGTACTTGAAGCTTTTTGAGCTTGAGAGCGCTGCTTATCAGCAGATTCGCAGCTATTCCCACGTCATGAAGCAGAAGCTTTCCATTATCGGCGCGCTGATCCATGAGCCCAGCATCTCGATTCTGGATGAGCCCATGACAGGGCTTGATCCTAAAAGTATGCATGTGCTCAAGGAAGAGATGAAGAACCATTGCAAGGAAGGCCGTTCTGTATTTTTCTCTACCCATGTACTGGATGTGGCAGAGCGGCTGTGTGATGAAATCGGCATTATTCAGCATGGCAAGTTGATCGCCAAAGGTACCCTGGATGAACTGAAGGGCAGCGAGAAGGACAGTACTTTGGAAGCATTGTTTCTGGAGTTAACTCAGCAGGAGGAATCATAAGATGCTGGCCTATCTTCGTCTTTTGATCAAGGACCGCCTGCTAACCCTCCGTCCTACGGCCAATGAGAAAAAGGGGCATAGCAAAGCGAGAGCCATTTGGATCATCATCGGCTTTTCTCTTCTGACGTTGATGCTCTATGCCATGGTTGTGGCGCTGGAGTACTTTGTATTCCAAGGGTTTAAGGTGATTGGACAGGCAGAGGGTGCCCTGGCTGTGACCTTTTTGATTTGTGTGTTCATTACCCTGTTGATGAGCTTCCTTATGGTCTTTAACACCCTGTTTTTTTCCAGAGATTTGGAGTTTGCCAGTGCGCTCCCCATATCCTCCCGGGGACTGCTGGCGGATAAACTGATTCTGATCGTACTGGGGGAAGCGATTTCCGCCCTTTTCCTTTGCTTACCGGTGGTCATTTTATATGGGCTTTATATAGGGCCTACTGAAAAAGGCGAATCATGCTGCAAGCATTGTTTCAC
>JAAYDR010000075.1 GCA_012729115.1 Clostridiales bacterium
CTCCTTTGTTTTGTTGATTATATCTCAACTAACTCTGAAACTGGCACAAGGATCGGGGGGCAGGTCAACAAAGTCTGTGGATTGCACGAACATACCACCAGAGCCACAACAGGGGTCGTACACCCGCCCCTTGAACGGCTGCAAGACTTCGACAAGCGTCCGCACCACGCAGGAAGGCGTGTAGAACTCCCCGGCGCGCTTGCCTTCCTGCTCGGCGAACTTAGCAAGGCAGTATTCGTAGGTGCGTCCCAAGATGTCTTTGTCCGTACCGTGTTCTATCATCTGTATATTGGTGAACATGTCAACGACGTTTCCGAGACGGCGTTTATCCAGTTCGTCGCGGGCGTAGTTTTTGGGCAATATATCCTTCAGCCGCTTGTTCTCTTTTTCAATTGCCCGCATCGCATCGTCAATGACCGTGCCGATTTTCTCTTCGTGGGCGGCTTCGGAGATCACGGTCCACCGCGCTGAGGGGGGGACGAAGAACACGTTTTTTTCAGTATAAGCGTCTTTATCCTCTACATCGTCGTCGTCAGTTTTCAGTTCGTTATACCGTTCGTCAAACTTATCCGAAATGTATTTAAGAAAGATAAGCCCTAGAACTACATGCTTGTACTCTCCGGCATCCATATTGCCGCGCAGAATGTCCGCTGCCGCCCAAATATGCTGTTCAAAGCCGATTGACGCCGTGTTACTTCCGTTTGGCATGCTCTTTTCTCCTTGCGCTTACGTCTTAACGTATTAGTAGGCTTCATCGTCTACGAATTCCATAATATCGGTGACCTCGCAGTTCAACACCTTGCAGATTTTTCCAAGCACTTCAGTTGACACGTCTTCATTCTTTCCAAGCTTTGCAAGGGCGTTGGTGCTAAGGCCGGCGGCAATCCGAAGGTCTTTTTTAATCATATCCCGGTCTATGAGCAGTTTCCATAATTTTTTGTAGCTGATAGCCATCAGAGGTTCCCCCATTGATTGAATATATTGCCACTAGCATAGCATGAATCGACATAAACTGTCAATTAAAAATTGAAGTTTTAAATTTAATGAAAATATCTTCCTGAGATACCCGGAACAATACAATAACATGATAGGCATGGGGAGTGCGGCGCCTGATGATAAGATCAAGACGCCACATGAGATGCATATGAAATCTCATGTGGCGTCATC
The DNA here is from genome assembly GCA_012729115.1 of Clostridiales bacterium. GTDB lineage: Bacteria > Bacillota > Clostridia > Christensenellales > Aristaeellaceae > Limiplasma. The sequence goes on from JAAYDR010000075.1 coordinate 1,168, forward strand.
TAATGGGCTTTCGACATACCATATGTAGTTGCTATAATCCATTACCGCGCCAAAAACGTGCTATTCAGGCCGGTAGGCATCCGCATGGAGAAGCCGCGCTCAACCATGCTGTACAGCTTGAACGCGAAAAACGGTGCCGGGATGGACAGTCCCTTCGCTACACTAAAGAAGTTCGCATCACAGGTGCTCATCATATCCAAGACTTCTTCATCCGATATCAGGAAATCAGCTGCGAAGAAATTCGCCTCGCGCTCCGTCTTGCCGGTCGCCTGGTAGACGTCGTGATCCTTGAACGCTCCGAGCTTCAGGAAGTCAGAGTGGATGACGATGTGGCCGCACTCATGCCCGGCGACGACGCGCTGTTCCTCGTCGGCAAGCTTGCTGTTGATGACGACATACTTCGTCTGGTTGAGAATGGTACAAAATCCCTTCAAGCCGTCGCGGCGAAAGCTGTTTGACATAGAAACCACGACGCGCAGAGCGTCCAGCAGTTCAAAAGGATCACGGGTCTGATATTTTCTTTTAAGTCTCTCCGCCTCAGAAAAGATATAACGGCTCATCTGTCCATCATCCCCATTCTGGCATGGCCAAATATCACTTATCCTTGAATATGGGAAAGGGCCCAAGAAGCAACATGCTGTCAAAGATTAATACAAACCGATACGGTGGAATATGGATTGGAATCGGACTGCTGATTGGACTTGTCATTCCTGCTGCAGTCTGGTTGATATGCCATGTACTGCTGGCTTGGTTGATTGGGATCGGCGGCATTGTCCTTGCGGCCTTCCTCATCGTTTTTCTGATAGAAATGCATCAGGACAACGGAAAGGTTCCGTATTATGAAAAACATTTGAAAGAGCAGTTACCCTTTGATCCGGATCAGCAGGAAGCAATTATCAGGTGTTCTGTATGCACCGGTGAAAGGATCGCCGGATTTAGGAACAATGATGACGGACATTTTACAGAAGTGATGCTGATCAGGACACCCGAAGACGAAAAGAGATTTATGCAGATATTTGGAATTGACAGCGTAAGGACAGTTTATTGAAACCTTTTGAGGGCCGATTACAATGAAATTGCGAACTTCATTGTAATCGACCGAAATAAGGGCTTTGCATCGGTCAAGATTCCTTGTTTCATTTGATTTTTAACTTTGTCAACAGGGCCAAGAAAGCGTGCCATTCCCTTTGAATCTCTGACTCAAACGAAGCAAAGCTGTATATACTAGAAATGTATTGAACAGATCATCAACCTTTACCTTGGGAAGGACGGCAAATATGAACACCAAAACAAAAGCATGGGTCAACATGGGACTATTCCTGTTGACACTGGTAATCAATACACTGGGGGCTTTCGGATTCATCAATGGGATGTCGCAAAGGGAAGTTTCAGATCAATATCCAACACTGATTACACCGGATCCCGCTACCTTCAGCATCTGGGGTGTGATCTACACACTGCTTCTCATATCGCTGATCTTTATGATCGTCAAGCACAAAGAAGAAAGAACGGCCAACCTGATTGATGAGATCAGCGTTCCGTTCCGGGTGTCGTGCGTGGCCAACATCATGTGGATCATTACTTTCTCGTATGAGATGATCGGCATTTCCACAGCGCTGATCCTGGCTTTTGTTGTGACGCTGGCCATGATCAACAGAAAGCTGAAAGCACCGGATGGACTTGGGCATAAAGTGAATGCGGTGGCTTTCGGACTCTACAACGGCTGGCTGATCATCGCCACGGTGGTGAACGTATCCGCGTATCTGGTGCAATTACAATGGAATGGCTTTGGTTTGGCTGCGGATGCCTGGGCGCTGATCATCCTGATTGTGGCGCTGTTGCTGACGGGCTTTGTTCAGTGGCGTTTGCGTAATGCAGCCCTGACTCTGTCGCTGGCCTGGGCTTATTTAGGCATCTGGAGGCAGCATCAGGCGGAAGGTGCTTTCGCAGGGCAATACCCGGTTATCGGCTGGGCGGCCCTTGTCATAAGTGTGCTGTTTATTCTCATTGCGGGTTTTGTATATGTCCGGAACGGGAATTCCTTCCTGCCCAGGCAGAGGTCGCTCAAGTTGAAATAACTTGCTCAATTAGGTCATGGACAGAATTGTTACAAAGAAGCTCGCTGAATCGCGGTGGGCTTCTTTGCATCCGGAGGTCAATTAATATTGACAATTGAAAACTCAACAGTTATAATTTCAACCGTTGCATATTCAACAGTGGGAGGGGTGCAGAGGTGTTTACCACCCTGTATGCGCTGATACAGTGCGCCAAGAGCTACAGCCACCGGCAGATACGCCAGATGGGCATCACCGATACGGAACATCTGATTTGCGCTTTTGTTTACGGTCATGGGGATGTTTCCCAGGATGATGTGGCCGCTGCGCTGCAGATGGACAAGACGACGGTTGCCAAGGCGCTGGTCTCCCTGGAGGGGAAAGGGCACATCACGCGCAGGCCCAATCCGGAGAACCGCCGCAAGAACATCCTTTCCGTCACCCAGGCAGGCAAGGAGAAAATCAGCCATGTGGTTCATATTTACGACGACTGGCTAAATCTGGTGTATCAAGCGCTAAGCGATGGGGAACAGCAGCAGTTTCAATCCTACTGCCGGCGTTTGCTGGAACGTGCAGAACAAGTCAACAAGGGAGCGGAGTAATCATGGAAAACAATCAGACTGAACTGATGGCCAAAGCGCCGGTGGCCAAGGCGATCGTGAAGATGTCCTTGCCGGTGATTTTGGGCATGATGGTACAGGTGCTTTATAACCTGGTGGATACTTTTTTTATTGGCATGCTCAAGGATGAAGTGCAGTTGGCTGCAGCCAATATCACCACTCCGATTTTCATGATACAGATGGCGATTGCCACCATTGTATCCACAGGCGCAGCGTCCTTCATTTCCCGCAGCATCGGTGAAAAGAATAATGACCGGGCAAATCGCACGCTCACCACGGGGATTGTGATCTGCACAGGACTGGCGATTGTCCTGATGGCAGTGGGGCTCTTGAACCTGAAATCTCTGATCACCGCCCTGGGGGCCTCTGCTGAGGTATTTCCGTATGCGTCCCAGTATGTGGGTATCATGCTGCTGGGCTCCATCCCGGTCATGCTCAACTATGCCGGTGGTCAGCTGCTGCGTTCGGAAGGGGCAATGATGCCTTCCATCACGGGCATGATGATTGGCACTGTCATCAATATGGTTCTGGATCCCCTGTTCATCTTCGCCTTTGATATGGGCATTGGCGGCGCGGCAGTGGCAACCGTGCTTGGCAATTTGGGCGCTGCCGCCTATTATGGCTGGTACTATTTGTCCGGCAAGGCATTGCTGAAGATTCGCCGCAAGGACGTTTCCAGGGATAAGCGGATTTGGAAGGAAATCTTCACCATTGGCGTACCGGCCTGTATGAGCCAGTTCCTGGTGAGTGTTGCCATGATCATCCTCAACAATCAGGCCAAGATGTACGGCGACAGCGTGCTGGCCGGCATGGGCATTTCCTCCAAACTCATGTTTATCGGAACATTTGTGTTTATGGGTTTTGCGGCCGGCTGCCAGCCGCTGATTGGCTATAACTACGGCGCCAATTCAGTTTGGGCGTGTGCGCGAGGTTTTGAAGACCGGCATGGCCATGACTGTGACCGTTGGCCTCATTTTGCTGGGCGTGTTCTGGCTGCTGGCACCCGTCCTGGTGGGCATATTTACGCCTCTGGAGGATGTCATCAAGGAGGGCACACGGGTTTTCCGCATCAGCATCTTCTCCTTCGTGGTGCTGGGTCCCCAGATGCTGGCTACCACGGGCATTCAGGCCTTCGGCAAGGCCAGGGTAGCGCTGGTGCTGTCGCTGGCGCGTCAGGGACTGTGCTACATCCCGCTGCTGTTTATCATGCAAAAGACCCTGGGCTTTGAAGGCCTGATTTGGGCACAGCCTGTGTCTGACACCGTGACCCTGCTGCTGGGCATCGTCTTCCTGTGGCTGATTCTGCGCAAGCTCCTGGGCAGGAGCGTACAGGAAGCATAACCGGTCGCGGGTTTATTCCAGCTCAAACGCGCCGGTATACAGCTGATAATACTTGCCACGCTGTTCAATCAGCTGCTCATGGCTGCCGCGCTCAATAATCCGTCCGTGTTCTAGCACCATAATCACATCCGCATTTTGTACGGTGGAAAGACGGTGGGCAATGACGAAAACGGTTCGCCCTTTCATGAGCGCGTCCATGCCTTTTTGAACAATCGCCTCGGTTCTGGTGTCAATCGATGAGGTTGCTTCATCCAGTATCATCACAGGAGGATCGGCCACTGCCGCACGGGCAATCGAGAGCAGTTGCCGCTGGCCTTGGGAAAGGCCTCCGCCATCGCCTCGCAAAACAGTCTGATATCCTTCAGGCAGCATGCGGATAAAGCTGTCCGCATTGGCAAGCTTTGCGGCAGCGATACATTCCTCGTCACTGGCATCCAGCCTGCCGTAACGGATATTGTCCATCACCGTTCCGGTAAACAGATTGACATCCTGCAGCACAACCCCAAGGGAACGCCGAAGATCCGCCTTTTTGATTTTATTGATATTGATGCCGTCATACCGGATTTTTCCGTCAGCAATATCGTAGAACCGGTTAATCAGGTTGGTGATGGTTGTTTTTCCTGCGCCGGTTGCACCGACAAAGGCCACTTTCTGTCCAGGCTCGGCATACAGCGTAATATTATGAAGAACCATTTTGTCTTCCGTATATCCGAAATCAACATCATAGAGCCGTATTTCACCCTGCAGCGGCGTGTAGGTCACAGTGCCATCGCTGTGCGGATGCCTCCAGGCCCATACCGCGGTGCGCTCGTCACATTCGGTAATGATTCCCTTCTCCATTTTGGTATTCACAAGAGTTACATAGCCATCATCCTGCTCACTGGGCTCATCCATCAACTCAAAAATTCTCGAGGCACCGGCCAATGCCATAACCACCATGTTGAACTGAGAGGAAATTTGGCCAATCGGATTAATAAAACTGCGGGAAAGCGTCAGGAATGAGATGATGGTTCCAATGGTCAGGGTGCCAACTCCGGTAAGGCTGAGGTTGGGAAGCCCGGCAATGCCGGCCGCACCGCCAATGATGGCAAGCAGCACGTAAAGCATATAACCAAAGTTGCCCACAACCGGCATGGTAATATTGCCGTATTTGTTGGCCGCAGTCGCACTGTTGCAAAGCTCCTGGTTTTTCCGGTCAAATATCTGCTCCACTTTATCCTCATGACAAAAGACCTTAACCACCTTTTGGCCGTTGATTATCTCCTCGATATAGCCATTGACATCCCCAATGGAGGCTTGCTGCTTCATAAAATAGGTTCCGCTGCGGCCTACCAGAACCTTGATGACCCGAAGAAGAACAAAGGCAAACACTGCCACGAAAAGGGCCAGCCCCACACTGAAATACAGCATCATAAAAAAGGTGGTCAGTACGGTAATCAGCGAAGAAATCAACTGGGGAAAGCTTTGCGAAATGGCCTGGCGCAGAGAATCGGTATCGTTGGTATACCGGCTCATAATATCGCCATGGGTATGGGTATCAAAATAACGGATGGGCAAGGTTTGCATGTGCCGGAACATGGCATCGCGAATTTTCTTCAGCGTACCCTGTTCCACAATCACCATGACCCGGTTATAAAGATAAGTCGAAAGGATGCCAACCAGATAGACGATGATCATCAGAAAAATCATGCTGAGCAGCCCCGAGTATTCCGGGTGTTCCTGCCCAAGCAGGGATACAATATGCTCATCTACCAGCCTTTTCAGAAACAGGGAAGTGGATGCGTTGGCCGCCGCGCTCAGCACAATGCAGATGGCAACAAAGACAAGCCGCAATTTATACTCGGCCATATAGGAAAGCAGTCTTTTCAATGTTCCCGGCTGAATCCTTTTCATGCCTGGTTTTTCAGCCATTCCTGGGCCTCTTTTGGAAAATGCCTTATTCATGGATCACACCCCCCTTGTTCTGGGATTCATATACCTCTCTGTAAATGTCACTGGCGGCCAGCAGCTCATGGTGGGTTCCGACTGCCGCTATTGTGCCATCGTCCATCACAATGATCTTGTCTGCATCCTGTACCGAAGCAACACGCTGCGCAATGATGATTTTCGTGGTGTCGGGAAGATTCGTGCGCAACGCCCGCCGGATCTGCTCATCCGTTTTGGTGTCCACGGCACTGGTGGAATCGTCAAGAATCAGGATTTTGGGATTCTTAAGCAGAGCACGGGCAATGCAAAGCCGCTGCCGCTGGCCTCCCGAAACATTGGTTCCCCCCTGCTCCAGCCAGGTGTCATACCGGTCTGGAAACTCGTTAATGAATCCATCGGCTTGGGCAAGTTTACAGGCCTGAATGATTTCTTCATCGGTGGCCTGTTCATTCCCCCAGCGAGGTTGTCCTTGATTGTCCCCGAAAACAGGACATTTTTTTGCAGCACCATGGCTACCTGATTGCGCAGCACATCCAGATGATACTCGCGCACATCAATTCCACCAACCTTCACCTGGCCCTTTGTCGCGTCATAAAGGCGTGGAATGAGCTGAACAAGACTGGATTTTGATGATCCCGTGCCGCCAAGGATTCCAACGGTCTCTCCCGACCCGATGGACAGTGAGATATCGTTCAAAACAGGTTTATCCGCATTTTTTGTATACGTAAAGGAAACATGCTCGAATGAGATGGCCCCGTTTTTGATTTCAGTAACAGTGGTCTGCCCCCAGTCTTTGTACCAACCAGTGAGTTAGTAAAGGCC
>JAAYDR010000009.1 GCA_012729115.1 Clostridiales bacterium
AAAGAACATAATCGCAGGCAGCGGTTCTGATTGGGGTGCCAATGTTTAGGATAAAATCATGATTTCTGGATGATAATGACCCTTTAACTACGAAACGAACGCCAAATCTCAGTGAAAAAAGAGGCTGCAGCAAGTTTTGTGTTTTGCTACAGCCCCTGGAGTACATCTGAACCCATCGGTTTACCGTTGTTATTGGTTGGTCAGGTTGTAAATCTCAATGGCGTTGTTAATGTCTGCAGCCAGATTGGCCACAGTGGTATCCAGGTCAAGCTCACCATTGATGAGTTTTTCGGTGTAGGTCTGCACCAGTTGACGGGCTTCCGGGAATACGCTCAGCAAGGAGCCGACGTACTGTGCCGAGGTCTCGTTGTGGAGTTGGTCGATGGCTGTACCGAACTGCGGATACATCGCCAGGTTCTCCTTGAATGCATCCAGTTCATGGGTAGCAACGGTGATGGGGAAATAACCGGTTTGGGCGTTCCAGAAGGCTTGCTGTTCAGGGGAGATCATAAATTTGATGAACTCCCAGGTAGCTTTCTGCCGTGCATCATCGCCAGTGGCCAGCATCCACAGCGAGCCGCCGCCAATGGACACGCCGCCCACATCATCAGCGCCGATGGACGGGAAGTAGCCGGTGCCGATCTCAAAGGCGTCACCAACGTTCACCAGCAGGCTTTTGAGGGCTGCGGTGGACTCCAGGGTAATGGCGATATTGCCGCTGATGAAGGCGGCCTTGGCGTCGTTGTTGCCCTGGCCCAGGTAGGTGATGATCCCATCGTCCATGAGCTTCTTCCACATGCCCAGGATGGCTTTCGCGCCGCCGTTCTCGTCGAAGACAACCTTGGTGGCGGGTTCTGCGCCGCGACCATTGTTGTTGTCAACATACTGCAGGCCCATCCTGCCAATCCACTGCTCAAAGAACCAGCCGTAGTTGCCCATGGAGAAGCCGTACTGAATGATCTTGCCGCTGTCATCCTTGATGGCCAGCTTATCAGCCAACGCGATGATCTCGTCAAAATTTTTCGGCGGAGCATTGGGGTCAAGGCCGGCTTTCTCAAAGGCGGTCTTGTTGTAGTACAGTAGCGGGGTGGAGCTGTTGAAGGGCATGGAATACAGCTTGTTGTCGATGGTGTAGTACGCCGCAATGTTGGGCTCAATCTGGGAGATATCGTAGTTCTCGGCATCAATCATCTCCTGGACAGGCAGAGCCCAGCCACTGTCAATCATGAAGCGGGTGCCAATGTCGTAGATTTGGACCACATCACAGGGCATGGAGCTCATTCCGGCCGCCTGGATCTTGTTGATGGCGTCGTCATAGGTTCCCTGGTACTCGACATTGACTTTGATCTTGCCTTCGTAGGCTGCGTTGAAGTCTTCTACCATTTTGGTGATGGCCTCACCGTTGACGCCACCCATGGAGTGCCAGAAAGTGAGTTGTACCGGGTCTTCCGCCAGAGCAAATGAGCCTAGGCTCATCAGCACAGCGATCGATAGAACGAGGGACAGCAGTTTCTTCATTTTCCAAGTCTCCTTTTTGTTTATATTTGACGCGCCACTTCCAGGACGCGATCAATCACCCCTTGACGGCCCCTGCCATCAGACCGTTGATCAGCTGCTTTTGCATAAAGATGAAGATGCTCAGGGAGGGGACAATTACCACGATAACGCCGGCCATCATCAGGCCCAGTGCCTCCGCGTCGATGTCATACAGCATGCTGATGCCGACCTGCACTGTACGGTATTCTGAACTGTTGGTGACCAATAGCGGCCACATGTACTGGTTCCAGGTACTCAGGAAGACATAGGCACCCAATGCGCCAAGAGCCGGTCTGCTCAGGGGGATCACAATAGAACGCAGAAACCGCCAGTTGCTGCAGCCGTCCAGGCGTGCTGCTTCATGAAGTTCTCGGGCGAAGGTGAGGTAGTTCTGCCGCAAAAGAAAGATGCCCATTGCACTGGTGAGATAGGGTACAATCAGCGCCTGGTAACTGTCCAGCCAACCCCAGCGGCTGACGGTCAGATAGTTGGCGATGATGGTGGCCTCACCAGGTACCATCATGGTTGCCAGGATGCACAGAAACAGCACTTTCTTGCCCTTGAACTCCAGGAACGAGAAGGCGAAGGCTGCCATGGAACAAGTGGCCATCTGTCCAAGCATAACGCAGGTCGACACGATGAATGAGTTGAGAATGAAACGCATGAAGCTGTAATTGGGGTTGGTAAATGCCTTGACATAATTGGAGAAATTGATGGAGGTCGGGATCAGATGGTTTTTGTAGATCTCGTCGGCAGGCATCACGGAAATGCTCAGTGTGTAGAGAAGGGGCACCAGAATAACCAACATGAGCGGCAAACAGAGGAGTAGATTACCAAAGTTCTTGAGGTAGCGACGTTTCTGGGTACTGGTAAGACCTTTGCGGAGCAACGCTTGTGTTGTCATCAGTAATGCACGCTCCTCTTCTCGTTGCTGAACTGGACCAGCGTGATCACCAGCATGATCAAAAACAGGATGATCGAGCGCGATGCGGCGGTGCCGAAGCGGAAGTTGAAAAAAGCATCCCTGTAAATGGCATATACGATCACATTGGTGGCCTCTCCTGGGCCGCCTTGGGTGAGTAGCTTGATCTGGCTGAAGGATTGGAACGCATTGATGATGTTGATAAGAATTTGGAAGAACAGCGTTGGGGATAGAGCGGGCAGTGTAATATAGAATAGCCTTTTCCAGTAACCTGCGCCATCGATGGAGGCGCTTTCGTACAGTTCGGCGGGGATGTTGCGCAGGCCCGCGCTGATGAAGATAAAGTTGATGCCGGAGGCAAGCCACACCGTCATCATTGCCACCGACCATAAGGCGTAGGCCGGGTCCCCCGTCCAACCAATCCGCGTGCCCATGAGGATATTAAGCAGACCGTTGGTGGGGTGCAGGATCATGCGAAAGCTCATGGACGCTGCCGCCGAAGCGATGGCGATGGGCATGGCGTAGGTAGCGCTGGCAACAGTGACACCGGGGAACTTGTTGGCGGTAAGCAGGCTTGTGGTAAGCCCCATGATAAGTCCGCCCAGCGCTACGATAAACACAAACTCAAAGGTGACCAGAAGGCTGTTCCAGAAGGATTGACTTCCCAAGATGTCTGCATAGTTCTTTAAGCCGACGAACACCTTCGCCTGCCCGAGTTTGTTGGTGAGGTAGGTGCTCAGGTAGATGGTGCGAAAGAACGGATAGTACAGGAAACAGCCGAAGATAACCAGCGCAGGCAGCAAAAACAGGAATGGCTCGATACGCTCATAGGCCCGCACTTGCAGCGGCTTTTGCGCTATCCGTTTTATGGAAGCAGCTGTTCTCATAGGGAGTCCCTCCTTCGGTATGAACTGAATCAGCTTTGACCAACGGCCTCAAGGCCCCGGTCCGGATAGTTGGTAATCAGTACATCCACCCCGGCAGCGGTCAGACGGAGCAGATCGGCGGACTGGTTAGGCGTCCAGACGAGAGCTTCCAACCCTGCTTCGTGGATTTCTTCCACCACCTCGGGTTTGAAATAAGACGTGCAACCGTTGATGGTTTGCATCCCCAGGCTCCTACCGTATTTCCCTGCACCCACCAGCCAGCAATCCATCAATAGCCCGCACTTTGCCTGCGGTGAGAGCATTTTCGCCCGCAGAACGGAGAAATGATTGAACGAAGAGTACCAGATACGGTCCACCAGACCGTACCGCTCCACCATCTCTACCACCGTTTCCTCAATGCCGGGGTATTCGTACACCCCGGTCTTGAGTTCGATATTCGCAATCAACTGATTCCCCCGCATGAAATCCAGGAATTCCTCAAGGGTTGGTATGGTCTGGAAGGGAACGCTGTTGCCAAACTTCCAGCGTGTGTCCAGCTTTTGAAGTTCCGACAGGGTATAATCCCGTACACTGCCGGTACCGTTAGTGGTACGATCCAGCGTCTCGTCATGGATTAACACCGGCACCCCATCCCGGGTGAGCTGCACGTCCGTCTCGATGCCCGCCGCACCCAACCGCTCCGTCTCGCGGAAAGCCAGCATGGTATTCTCCGGATAGTTCCCACTGAAGCCTCTGTGTCCAAAAACCATTGTCATACAGTCACTTTTCTTTCCACAAGTGTGCTTTTTCGCGGTACGCCCGTGGTATCACGCACGATGAGCCGGCTGCGATACTCGATGCGTGTGAACGCATCCTCTCCGTTGGTATTCTCTTTCCCCTCAATCTTTTCTGCCAGCAGGTGGAATGCACTTTGCCCCAGCGCTTCAATGGAGTGCTCCACAGTGGTAAGTCCAATGCGCAGGAAGCGGGAGGGGTAGATATTATCAAATCCGCACACGCTATAGTCTTGCGGTACAGACAGCCCCCTTTGCCACAGCGCGTCCAGCACGCCATATGCCACCATATCGTTGATGGCGACGAAGGCCGTTACCTCGGGGAATTGTTTGAGGCAGCGCTGGGTCAGGTGCAAACCCACCTCGTGTTCAATGCTTGTTACTTCCAGCTCCTGCTGGGGCGTTACCTCGGCGGATAAAACACGAATCTCTTCCGCAGAGGGCTCCCTGGCGAAAGCACGCTGTAAACCCTTCAAACGCAGCACCCGGGCCGAGTGGGTTGCATCCAGGGTTGTGGAGATATAGGCAACACGCTTGTGTCCCAGCGTCAGCAGATGCTCACCCATCATCTCCCCGGCACGACGATTGCTAACGTCCACGGTGTCAATATGCATTTCGCTGCTACGGTCCCCCACAGCAACCATGGGAAGTCTCCTGCTGAGCGCTTCGGCCAACTCCAGCTGCTGCGGGATCATCACGAAAATTACGCCTGATGTGTTCTCCGGCCGAAAGGACTCGATGAGGCGCTGCTCCTTGGCCATGTCCCAATAAGTGGTGTGCAGCGTGGTATCGTAACCCTTGGCAGATGCCACCTGCTGTACCCCTTGCAGAAGGAACGCATAATACGGGTTCATGACCGAAGGACAGATGATCCTCACCGGCCCGCGCTCTATGGTACGATGCTTTCCACGATAGCCCAGCGTATCCGCTGCCTCCCGTACTGTGCGCACTGTTTCTGGTGAAAAGCGTGAAAGGCTGCGTCCATTAAGAATCATTGAGACGCTGGCGGACGATACCTTGGCCAGCCCAGCAACCTGGGCGATGGTAACCGCTTTAGACATTTTCACAGTCTCCGTCCCTTCCCGCGCTGTATATTCTTTTAGCCCTCGGTTTCCAGTTTATTCCACCGTCTTGGTGGCAATCACATCCACGCCTGTACCGCATACATCCGGGCACACCACATCTCCCATGCGAATAGGCGCATTTAGCGAGAGCGCCGATAGTTGACGCATACAATCCAAAATCTTCGTCTTGGGAATCATCGTTTTTGTTTTTACGCTCAGGGGCGTCTTGCGGTTTGCCACTGTCATAACAGCAGTCACCATACGCCGGGGCGCAACGCATTCCTGCAGCGCATAGTGATATCCGCTTTTGCAGCCGTTTCCTGCAACGTTTGTTACCTTGCCGTTCTCTACCGTTACCTGGAGCCTGCAACCTACAGGGCAGTTGATACACGTAATCTCCATGTTCTAACCTCCCGTCACGGGTCGATGCGCACGGTCAAATCAGCACCGGACAGCGCATTGAGAATATCGGACTTCAACGTAACCTCAGCCATCTCACCGGGCGTCAAGATGCGCTTTTTCGCTTTATGAATTTCCTTCTCTCCGTCCATGATGCGCAGCGTCGCGTTTTCATACACACCCGCCGGGCGGAACATCAGTTGTACGCCCTGTGCGGCCATCCCGCTTTCTGGTATGCGTATCTTCTGCGGAACCACGCCGCGCACGCCGTCTCCGTCTTTCACATGCACAAATTTCCCGCTCCAGCGCTGGCCCATGGCATACTCTGCCGCTGCCTTACCGGCCTTCAGGCTTTCAGCGCTGACAAAATCTACCAGGTCGTGTACATGCAGCACATTTCCACAGGCAAAGATGCCCGGTTGGTTCGTCTGCAGTGTGTCGTCCACCACCGCGCCTTGGGTCAGGGGGCTGATCTCCACGTTGGCCTGCTGGGTAAGTTCGTTCTCGGGAATCAATCCTACGGACAGGAGTAGCGTGTCGCAATCAAACTCCTTTTCCGTGCCGGGAATGGGGTTGCGGCATTCGTCCACTTGAGATACGGTCACACCTTCCAGCCGCTCCCTCCCACGGATATAGGTGACGGTATGGCTTAAGTATAGCGGTATATCATAGTCTTGCAGGCATTGCACAATATTGCGGTTCAGACCGCTGGAATAGGGCATCAGTTCAACGCATGCCAGAACCTTGGCACCCTGAAGGGTCATCCTGCGGGCCATGATGAGGCCTACATCACCGCTTCCCAAGATCACCACACGCTTCCCCGGCATGTAGCCCTCCAGGTTGACGTACTTTTGAGCCGTACCCGCAGAGAATACTCCGGCGCAGCGTGTGCCCGGCGTGCCCAACGATCCGTTGGGGCGCTCGCGGCAACCCATGGCCAGTACGATGGCACCGGCCTGGAAGAGCTGTAACCCTTTCTCTTTGCTGATGGCCGTCACAAAGCGGCACTCGTCAATGCTCAGTACCGTGGTACCGCAACGAACCTCGATACCCAGTTCACGAACACGGTCGATATCCCGCTGGGCGTACTCGGGTCCGGTCAATTCCTCCTTGAACCGATGCAGTCCAAAACCGTTATGGATGCACTGGCGCAGAATGCCACCCATATCTGCTTCCCGTTCCAATACCAGGAGGTTTGAAACGCCCGCTTCCCGAGCCGCAATGGCTGCCGCCATGCCCGCCGGGCCTGCTCCGATCACCAGCACATCCACAGTCTGGGTGTTCAGGATTTGCATGTTACGCATCCTCCTTCCCGGTGATTGAAGCAAGGGTGCCCACCAGCAGATAGCTCTTGCCTCCGCTTTTGGTCACCTGGGTCGGATCGACCTTGAGCTCCTCGGCTAAAATCTCCAGTACCCGTGGACTGCAAAATCCACCCTGACAGCGGCCCATGCCCGCTCGTGTGCGGCGCTTCACCGCGTCAAGAGTACGGGCTCCCAGCGGGCGGCGGATGGCATCGCGAATTTCCGCTTCCGTTACCTGTTCACAGCGGCAGATGACTGCGCCGTACTCAGGATTTTGGGCGTAGGCCTCCGCTCGCTCCTGGATTGTCATACCGGAAAAAGGTTTTGGTCCCTTATACGCTGGTTTCCATTCCACTTTTTTCTTTAATGGGTTATCCTGCAGAATTTGCGATACCAGCCTTTGGGCAATGGCAGGGGATGCGGACAACCCAGGGCTTTCAATGCCAATAGCTTCGTATGCGCCTTTTACGCCTTGGGTGGGGCCAACGATAAAATCGCCGCCCTTCTCATGGGCACGGATACCCGCGAAGGTGGTAACGCATGTACGCAGGTTTTCTTTTGGCCAGGTCCTGCGCGCCTTCTCGCTGACCATGCGCAGTGCAGCGGCTGTGGTGGCGGTATCCCAGTCATCCGTCACATCTTCGGCAGTGGGGCCCAGCAGGAGATTTCCGTGGGTCGTGGGACTAACAAGAATGCCCTTGCCCATTTTTCCAGGTGTTTGGAACATCGTGCGTGTAAAAGCAGGCGCGACGGTATGGTCCAGCAGGTAATACTCGCCCTTACGGGCAATGACCTCATACTTCGTATCGGAAAGCATGTTGTGCAGCCTTGCGGAGGATATACCCGCACAGTTTACCAGCACCCGCGCATGGAGATCGCCCTTTGTGGTTGATACCACAAAGGTGCCATTTTCTTTGTGAATGTCCTTTGCTTCGGTCTCCAGCAGGAAGTCCACACCGTTGATGACCGCATGGTCAGCCAGGGCGTATGTGAGTTCGTAGGGGCTGACCAGCCCGCTTGTTTTGGCCCACAGGGCACAGACCACCTGGGGGTTGACGTTGGGTTCCAATTCCAGGATTCTCTCCCGGCCGATGATCTCAAGACCTTCCACGCCGTTGGCCAAACCCTTATGGTACAGGTCTTCCACGGTGGCGCGCTGTTCTTCATCAAAAGCCAACACCAATGCGCCGGGCCGCGCAAAGGGTACTCCAAGTTCTGCGCAAAGCGCCTCATACATGCCCGCGCCTTCTACATTCAGTTTTGCCTTCAGGCTGCCGGGCTCGGCATCAAATCCTGCATGTACGATTCCACTGTTTGCCTTGCTTGCGCCTTCGGCCACATCCGTGCTGCGCTCAATCAGCGCGATGCTTCCCTCATAGGCGCTCAATAACCGCGCCACCGCACAGCCTACCACACCACCGCCGATGATGACGATGTCATACTCCAAGCCCAAACCCTCCTGACAGGTGACGCAACAACGTCTCCCCTGAAAATACTGAAAAACATACCATCCATAAACGAATACGGATGCAATATTTAACGATTTTCACTATTCCTTCAACAGTTTCAATTATACTCTGTTTTCACATAAATTGCAATACTCAAACAAAAGTTATTATTATTTCTTTGATATATAGGGATGATTGCACAAACAGGATAGAAAATCTCAGGTGTCTGCAGAGTTGTTTTCATATGGTTTGCTGAATAACTTGTTGAAAAACATGTTGAAAAACAATCCGTCCATGAAGAGAACGTATGGACTTTCGGCCGGCAACTCCCATGGCGCCGGACTTTAAACATTGGCTCTCCAAAAACCCCCATAGGCTGATCGGCCTACGGGGGTGTCCGTTATCAAGGTTGTCATAGGTTGACTGTTGGTAACCCGAACCTGCCTAATTGCGCGCTTTCTCCCGCTTGGTAAACATGTTGATTACCAGAAGAAGCAAACATGCCCCTGCGATGGCAATCAAAATGCTATAGAGATTAAATCCGCTGACCGTTCCAAGACCCAACATCGAGGCAATGAACCCACCGATACCCGCGCCGACGACTCCAACCACAATATTGGCGACAGCGCCCATGTTGGAATTCTTTTTCATGATGATGCTAGCAATCCATCCAGCCAGTGCGCCAAAGACCAACCACGATATCAAACCCATTTCACTCTTCCTTTCTGCATTGTACTGCCGGTAGTATGTTCAATTATCAGAAAAATTAACGGATTCCATAAGGGAGTTTCAAAAAAGACCCGCAGCCCTTGACAAATGCTGCGGGTTAAATCAAGATGTTTCGTTACTGCTCCCCCTTGGATAGCTTTATGGATCTGCGCTAAAAGGCCAGATGGCTGGAATTCACATAGCCTTCCAATGAGCCTGCGCTGATCAGCGCCCAGCCATCTTTTTGAGCGTAGACAGTCATCATAGCGCCATAGGGCAGGATACCCACGATGGCCGCGTCCCTGGTAGGAGACTGACGCACATTCAGGTTTCCGCGGAAGGCTGTATTAACATAAGCGGTCGGAAAAGGCGTGGAGGGCTGAGGGCCTTCCAGGCGGATCAAGTAACCGGCCATAAAGCCCTTTTGGCCGCCAGCCTGCACATAGTACCACCCGTTTTGCTGCCACAGGGCTGTCACACGGGTGCCATTTGACAGCACAGCCAGGGAACGGGCTTCAATGGAGGCATATACTCGCAAATTGGCAACACTTTCTGGGCTTTGAACCCACCCGCCTACGCCGGTAGCGGCCTGTGCCGTTGAGGACAGCATCGGTAACAGGCAAATGACCAGCGCCAGCAGCACCATTCCTTTGCGAACAGGGGATGTTCTTTGCGTCATGGGGTTCCTCCTTGGTGCGTTTGTACGGTATGCAGCCATGCAATGGATAACTGCATACCGCCTTGAATATAACGGTTCCAAGGGAGGGACATATTGCAAATCATGGTGTTTTGATGACATGTAATTGCTGGGGAATCAGGAACTGGTCTAAATCCTCAGGAGCGTACGGTTTAGAGAATGACCAACAGTTCATTCTTCTCCGCCAGTTCCTCGGCCCGAATCAGCCCAGGTGCGCGCTTTTGTCCATTGAGGACCATGCTTGTGACACCGCTTTCTTTATGGGCCCGGTTATCTACGGTGATGATCAGTTCTTTGCCGCGGAAGCTTTTGTGCATCGTGAAGCGGTCCCAATGAGCCGGAATGGCGGGGGAAACCACGAGTCCCTTGGGAGTCGGACGCAGGCCCAGGATCCCCTCCACACAACCCACCATCACGGTAGAGGCGGTGCCGGTAAGCCAGTGTACGTGACCGCGTCCCGCAAAGGGGCTTTCCGAACCCTCGATGAATTGCCCGTGAACATAGGGTTCAATCACCCGCAGATCGGCTTTGTCGTTGAAGCTGGCCGGGCAGGATTCTGTGAAGATTTGGAAGGCGCGATCGCCATGCCCAAGCAGTGCTTCCGCGAGGATTGCCCATCCCTGGGGTTGGCAGAACACGCTGCCGTTTTCTTTGGCCCCGGGGTTGAACAGCAGCATTCGCGCACCGTCAAAGGCTTCATAGCGATAGGGGGGCGCCATGATCTGCATGCCGTAGGGGGTGTTGAGATTGTCAAAGGCTGTCTGCATGACCGCTTCGCCTTGTTCACCTGTGGCGCAACCGCTGATCACAGCCCAGCTTTGGGGGTTAAGCCACATGGATGCTTCATGGTGATCCTTGCTGCCGATCACCTGCCCCCTCTCGGTAAATCCGCGAATGAACCTGTCCCCTTCAAAGCAATGAGTATGAAGGATGGAAAGCAGCTTGCCACTCTCCTCCACGAGATAGGCGGTATAGGCAGCGTCGCTGCTGTCCAATTCCAGCATAAGGCGCATGGCGTAATAAAGCTGAAAGGCCACGAAGGTGCTCTCGCCTTTTTCACCCAGGCGCAGGCAATCATTCCAATCCGCATGCAACCCCGCGGGCATTCCATGCGGACCCAGATGAGTCATGCTGAAATGGATGGCCCGCCGCAGGTGTTCCAGCACCGTGCCTTCCTCCCTGTCTGCGAAGGGAACGATTTCGCTGAGAAAGGCCAGATCGCCCGTTTCCGCTACATACTTATACACGGTGGGGAACAGCCAAAGGGCATCGTCTGCCCGGTAGTGGGGATGCCCGGTCTCCTTCACATAGCTCTCCTGCTCCGGAGTGTCTTCATGGCCGGGGTTGTGGCTGTACTTCACCAGGGGCAAGCCCGCGCCATGGTGCACCTGCGCCGAAAGCATAAAGATAAGCTGCTTCCTGGCCAGGTTGGGATCCAGGTGGATGATCCCCTGAATGTCCTGCACAGTGTCCCGGTAACCGTAACCATTGCGCTGACCGCAGTACATGAGGGAGGCAGCCCGGCTCCATACCACGGTAGTAAAGCATTGAAAGGCGTTCCATGTGTTCAACATCGTGTTGAAGGCATCGTCTGGCGTCTCCACCCTCAGATGGTTCAGCTGTCCGTGCCAATAAGCCTTCAATTGGGCAAGTTCCTCCTCAACTTTGGAGGCAGGTGCGGCTTTATAGCGGTTCAGCAGTATCCGGGCTTCAGCTTCATTCTTTTGCCCCAGCACGAACACCAATGTGCGCTTTTCCCCTGGTGAGAGGAGAATGGCTGTATGCAGAGCGCCACAGGGATTGCCGTTGTAGCATTGGCTGCCGTCGCAGCGGCCCTCCAGCAGAGCCTGGGGCATGTCAAAGCGATTCCTGCCCAAAAATGCTTCCCGACGGCCGGTGCAGCTGGTAATATCTGCGCCTGCAAGGCCCAGGAAGCGCTCCCGGCCATTGGACCCGTCCTCACCCGGCTCCCAGTATTCGTTGATGTGCTGGAGAATGTGGTCGCCCATAAACTCCGTGCGGCTGATAAACTGGGTGTATTGAAGATTGACGGTGTCCTGTTCATAATTGTTTTCATTGGAAAACTCGCAATAGCTGAACACAGAGATGGCGCGAGGCTGATCCCCTGTGTTTTCCACACAAAGCCGCCAGATTTCATGGGATGCCCCAATGGGAACGTAGTACAGCGCGCTGCTGTGGATACCGGCATAATCGCTTTCAAACTGGGTATAAGCTGTGCCGTGGCGGCAAAGGGTTCTGTATTCCGTCAGCGGCTTGGCCACAGGTTTCCAGGTAGCAGTCCAGAAATCCCCGGTATCGTCATCGCGCAAATACAGATAGCGGCCTGGTTCATCAAATTGGTTGAAGTTGTAGCGGAGGATGCGCCCAGCCGCACCGGATTTTTCAAAGCTGTAACCGCCTGCGTTCACGGTAATGATCGCTCCATAGGCTGGAGAACCCAGGTAATTAGCCCAGGGCGCAGGCGTGTTGGGGTTGGTGATCACATATTCCCGTGCCTGCTCGTCGAAATATCCATACTGCATGAAAGCTCCTCCTGTAAAATGATAAACGTTTATTGCATATGATAAACGAAATCAAAAGTTTGGCTGCAAATTATTCAAATTTTAGCACACTATGCTGGAGACCGCAAGGTGGGGCAGGCAGGCACCCTGGGGGTGATACTGTCCAGGTCATTACGATATTCCATTTTATCTGCGCAGCCTAAAAAGGGAGGTGCTGAACGACATGTGCGTTTAGCGCCTCCCAGTACATATTGAGATGGAACAAGGTCATTTCATGTCCATGATAGACCTTATTTTGGATGCCGGCGATAAACCGTAGTTTGTCGCCGGAAAGCGCTTACATGAGTAATTTGCTGTACGCATCCACCCATTCATAGTTCTTTTCGTCAAGGTTGTAGCTGTAACGAAGATCCCCATTGTTGTTGTAATACCCTGTATCCGTACTCCAGCCGGTGATGGTCAGGGTCAGATGCGCCAAGCCCGTGTATTTGGTAGGCTTGTTGAAGGTGAACTGGCCGTGATTGGTGGAGGCACCCGGAGCCAGAGGATAATCGTAAGAGCCGGTGAGGATTTGGTCGTGTGTACTCAATTGTATGGGATTCCCCTGAATGTCATACCCTGCCATCTCAAAACGAACCTGAGTAATATTGAGGTTGCTGAGGTTTTTGATCGTGATATAGGGCTTACCGTCCTTGATGGCCAAGTTCGTGATCTTCAACGCGTGGCGGAGGCTTCCTACGTTCACGTGGATGGAAGCGGTGTAACCGCCCTCGACGGTGGTAGCCGTCAGGGTGCAGCGGCCCCATCTGTGGCCGCGAATTTTCGCCCTGGTGGAAGTTCCGCTTACAGTGGCAACACTTTCATCACTGCTGGTCCAGGTTACAGCGGCACCCTTGGTGGCGTTTTTCGGTTCCAGAATTGCCGACAGAGTGGTATAGGCATTCACGCCCACCCGGGTATCCGGCCTGGCAAAATGGATGCCTGTGGGAGGTTGGACAACCTGAAGGGTGAGTCGAGCATTTTTCTTGCTGCCGTCCACAGCCGTAGCGGTGATGGTAACCTTGCCCGCCTTGATGCCTGTTACCACGCCGTTTTCATCCACGGTGGCGATCTTGTTGTTGGAGGATTTGTACACGGCCTCTTTTACAGAGGCCTCCTCCGGAGCAAAGCTCACTTGGGTTGGGAGGGTCTGTCCCACATTCACCGACTTGGCGGCTGCTGTCAGGGCAACCTTCTTCACCGGTATCACCACGGACACCGGTAAAACCACCGTTGCGGATTCGTCCAGCTTGCTGGTGAGCAGGATTTCGCACTCCCCTGCAGTGATT
Organism: Clostridiales bacterium; assembly: GCA_012729115.1. Classification (GTDB taxonomy): domain Bacteria; phylum Bacillota; class Clostridia; order Christensenellales; family Aristaeellaceae; genus Limiplasma. Next base: position 13,589 of record JAAYDR010000009.1, read on the forward strand.
CCTTTCACTTTCCCCTTGCTGCTTACGGTCGCGATGCTTTCATCGCTGGAGGTAAACGTTACACCCTTGGACTTGGCTGCCCGGGGAGCAATGGAGTATTTGATGGATGCAGTTTTTCCCTGCGCAACATAAAGCTTATCCTGACCCAGGGTGATGGTGGCCAGGCTGGATACTGCAGGTGCCAAGGCAAAGGCTGCCTGGACAGGTTCGTCCGGATAGCTCAGTGTCACCTGGTTGGACTCATCCACATGGACGGTACATTCAAGGCGATCGGCAGGCTCCACATCCGTTTCCCATGACTGGCTATAGGAAAATGACAGCGTTACATCCCCAGGGCCCACAGCCTCAAAAAGCCAATTGTGGGAGCCGCCCACCCCGACCATTCCCTCGGGATTGTCATCGGACTCGTACTCATTGGAGACCTCGGAAAGAATGCCCTCCTCGCTTACAGTATAACTCCATTCATAACCTGTGGTGGGGTTGGAGCGCAGTGTAACGCTCACATCATTGGCTTCCGCATCAACGTCGCCCACCAGGTTCACCTGTTTGTTTTCGCCCACCCTGTAGGTGTAGCTGACCATCCGTGCTGGGGGAGTCTCCGTGTCCCAGGGCTGGGAATAGGAGAAGCGTACGGTCACGTCCCCCTGGGCAATGGGCTCAAAGGTCCATACATGAGCACCTCCGCCCCCAACCATGCCCTCGTCGCCTTCCACGGTCTGATACTCGCTGCCGGTTTCCCGCAAGATGCCTTCCTGGCTGAACGTGTAGCTCCATTGAAAGCCGGTGGTGGGGTTTTCTGCCAGAACCACCGTCACTGGTTCTTTGCCGGTGCTCTCTGACAGTCCAAAGCCCGGGAGCGACAGCAGGAGAACCAGGAACAACGCGATCCGTTTTTTCATTTGAGTTTCCTCCTTCATATGTGCGTTCTTCATTATTATGGTATGAACAGAATATTCCAAAGGGCGTAACAGAAGCGTAACAAATTATCGCAAATGAATCCAGTTTTCTATTGCAGCCGTATAGTGGATTGAGATCCTCCCTCCTTTGACCTATTTGAGGCTGATGCGGCGGCTGACTTCTTTGCGGGAATCCTTTAGATTGGTCAGCCTGGCGTTGGTCTCTTCCGCCCAGGAGTATTCGGCCATGTATTGTCCGTTGTACTTGGCCATCGTTTCCTGGTCTCCACTGAGGAAACGGAAGTAATCGCATGCGAAGGTATCCGGGCGAATGAATTTCAGCGGGCCTTCGGCACTCAGGATGAAGCCGATTCCGGAATGGGTCAGGATTTCCCGAAGCCGTTTGCAGGTCATGCGGTAGAGGGCTTTGGTTTTCTCGTCATCGGGTCGGTTCTCCCAAAGCAGGGATATGGCCTGCCTGGAGGAGACAGCTCCGCCATTGCGGTCCACCAATAACGCCAGCAGTTCCTTGGGCTTGGGGCTGGAGATGGGGAGGAGCTCGCCGTTAATATATACATCAAAGTTGGGGATGGTCTGCACATACACGGCCTTTTCGGGCACGCAGCGCATGCGACGCGCCTTATCGATGGCCTTCCCCAGTGCATCCTTGCCATAGGGCTTCAACAGATAACCCAAGGCATCCACACCAAAGGCCTCCAATGCGTATTGGTCATGGGCCGTCACAAAAAAGACATGGAGGTTCTTGTTGAGCCCGTGCAGGGCTTTGGCCAGTTCCAGGCCATTCATGCCTGGGAGCTGGATGTCCAGGAAAGCTGCGTCTACAAGGTTTTCTCCGGCGTATGCCAGCGCTTCTTCTGCCAGAAGGCAAGTGTGGCAGTCTGTGATGCCGGTAAGCTGACTGAGGATGAGCTCAAACTTTTGGATTGCCAGGGGCTCGTCGTCCACGTATAGGATCCTCATGTGTTGTCCTCCTGCATCAGTGGGATGCGTATGGTTACCGTGGTTCCCTGGGAGGGTGCACTTGTTAGGTTCATCTGCGCGTGGGCCATGAGTTCCAGGAGCAGCTTAGCATTGGCAAGCCCTATGCCCCTAGAGGGTGCGGAGGGGTCAAAGCCCGCGCCGTCGTCCGTAATCACGACCACGGCATAACTTCCCTGTCGCTCCGTACGGAGTGAGATCGTTCCCCCCTGAGGATTGCGGCCAACCCCGTGGCGAACTGCATTTTCTATCAGCGTTTGCAGACAAAGGGCAGGAACCTGAAAATCCGCAAACCCGATATCATAGGCAATGTGAAGTCTGTCCCCAAAGCGCATCTGTTCGATGCGCATATAGTTTCGGATATGCTCCAGTTCCTGACGGAAGGGAATGGGCTTTTGAGATTCCAAGGCCTGGATGTTTTCGCGTAGAAAACGGGAAAATGTATCGATGGCTGCCTCCGCTTTCTCCGGGTCGGTCATACACAGGGCGCTGATACTGTTAAGAACGTTGTTGAGAAAATGAGGTTTGATTTGGCTGAGCATCACAGAGGTCCTGCTTTGCAGCAGGTCCTTTTCCATCTGGGTATACCTGTGCGATCTTGCGGCGCATTCCCTGATCGTCTGAAGTATACGAATGAGCAGCAGGGTCGTGAAGACCAGAAACGCAAGTTTGTACCCTGCGCCATGAGAATAAATATTTAAAATTGTGTTGATCAAATCTGTCAAAGTCCCAAGAAACAGGATGGGTAGGGGGGCTAGGACTTTACAGACGGTCTGTTCCAGAAGGACTTTCTTCAACCTGCTTGAGAACCATGTGAAAACGTAGAGCAGGAGCAGGATGATAATGGTGGAGATACTGATGGTGTACAAAATTTCCGTAATGGCCTTGGAGGGGATGATCAGGGAGATGACCGGGGAACCGGATACCAACCAGCTGCCGCCTGCCGTTATAAAGATGGACAGATAAGCGTATGGTGCCATTCCTTTCAATTGGAGGTGTCCCATATACAGGACGGTCACAAACATCATCAGGCCGATGATGATGGAGAGCCCGCCGATGACCATGTCGGCCAGATGATCGCAAGTCAGGGCTGTACGTGCCATATGTCCAAAATCAAAAATGAAAAAATCAGGCTCATGCAAGCCGCTTCCCTGTATCCCGGCGCTGGGTTCCATCAGCGCTCTGAGAAACAGGACGATCATGAACACGAACAGCATGGACAGCAACACCAACAGGAGCCTGGGTATTTTTACGTGCATGGGAGTTCAGCCCCCAAATTAAGCCATCGTAAACAAACCAATATTTGAGATTATATGGGAAAAGCTACGCTCCGTCAAGAAAAAGCACGCCGATTCGTCAGGCATCGCAGCGTTCTGCATGCAAATGTAATTTCAAAAAATGTTTCCGTAAAGTTACGTTTATGTTACTTCTGTAGCGGTATATTGTTACCAGATAATGTTATTCAGACAGAATGGGAGGGATCGCAATGAGAAAACTTTTTCCTTTTTTGGCCATGATGGTGTTGCTTGTATCCATGGTTCCAGCGCACGTACTGGCCGAAACACCCATGTATTACTACGTTAAAACCGGAGACTATAACCCACTGAACCTTCGGGAGTCGCCCTCCACAGACGCGGCGATCCTCGTAAAAATTCCCTACGGAGCGCGGGTGGAGCTGCTGGATTTCTACGCCGGCTCTACATGGGCCAATTGCACCTACAAGGGTTATTACGGCTATGTGATGACGCGGTATCTTTCTTATGACAAGCCCTATCCCAAACCGGACCCTGGCCCTAAGCCCGCCCCACAACCCAGCGGTTCCCTGTTTGTTGGATTCCAGCCTGCCTATTACAGTGCCATTGTGAGGCCGTCCACGCCTGCGGGCTTTGTCCACATGCGTTGGGCCCCTTCCAAGGATCAGCCGATCTTTCAGGACTATTACGCCGGACAACCCTTGCAGGTGTTCTATGCCAACAATACTTGGTGCCAGGTGTATGACCCAAACACCCATGTGTTTGGCTACATGATGAAGGAGTTCCTGACCTATGTAGGCCCAATCGGCTTTGGCGAGGGCATGGTCGGCGACGCGCAGTAAGCGATCCAGGACGTGAAAAGTAGTAAGGGAGGGGACCCCTATGAAAAGGTATGCGGCAATGATTCTGACCGTCTGCCTGTTGTTGGCCAGCGGGGCTGCCTGTGCAGAAACGGTCAAGCTTTTGGAAATCTCACCGGCCTTTGATCTGGAGGCAGAACTGCCCGAGGGTGTCACCGTAGAGCAGGAGATACTCAATGAGCAGATGACTCGGATCCAAGTTGTTTTTCCCGGCGCAGGCCATCCCGATTACACGTTACTCATCTCTCCCAGTGAGTTGTATGATGATCAGATGATGGCGGATTTAACAGAGGAAGAGATTGAAGTATTGTTTACTGAGGTGGCACAGGAGATGCAGTCGCCATCCTACGAGGTAATGACCGTGGAGGATGGTCTCATGATGATGGTGGTCAATGAGGAGGCCGGCAGCGATTACGCTTATGTGATCACCATTTACGGCGGATACTTTATCCAGGTCTATGTTGCCCATGAGGACTATGCAACGCTGACCCAGGAAGAGGTGGCCGAGGCAATCAATCTACTGGATAGCATTCGGGTGATACCCTCCGCCTGATTTCAGGAAAAGTTATATGCCGGGTGAGCGGCGAAGGCCTGTTCACCCGGCTTTTTGCTTATCGACAGTGATCAACATGGCATTTCGCCTGCGGTCCTTTTACATTACAGTAATTTTCTGTAAACGCAATACCCCTGCAATTCCTTGTGCTTGGTAAAGCCGTTGGTCAGATACATTTGGGGATGTCCATGATAATGGGCATAGCAGTCCAGCTCGCCGGACGCGGGATAGGCCTCCAGCACCAGATATCCTTGCTTCTGTGCATCCTGGGCCACCCGGTGAAGCAGGGCTGATGCAATGCCTTGTCTGCGTGCGTCAGGGGCCACGATGAAGCATGTGACCGATTTAATGGGCTGGTCATCGTCCTCGTCCCAAATCTCCCTGTTTTCGCAAAGCCTTTTATAGCTCTTCTTGTCGCCGGCATTGCACCAGCCCACAACATTTCCCTCTAGATATGCCAGATAGCCGTTCAGTTCCCGTTGCTTAATCATGCGGATGGCCATATTGCGCGGAATATCACGGGTCCATTCCCCGGAGTTCTCGGCGGTAATCCTCTGTTCATCCTCTTTTCCCAATAGGTAATAGGTACAGTAGCACCAGGACCAATCCTGATGATCGGTAAACGCCACATCGTCAAAGAAGTCAAGGAAATCATGGAGCAGCGCAGGTTCCAATGGGCGGATCTCCATCTGCATTGGTATGGCCTCCTTTACTCTAAAGAATCCTTGGAAAAACTCGGCCTATGTGCCATCTGTTTATCATGCCATTTCCATCATTCTTGACAAAGCACCATTTCTCCTCTTGAGCGATCGTATGATGGGAAGATTCATCTTTTTGATTGCGCCTCATACCATTCCTATGCTATCATTCTTTTATAACGATTTGCTGGGCTGGTTACGGTGTAAGGCTAGCGGACAAGACTCCATCCGGAGGCATAATGATGCAAACAACTCACAAAACAGCTCATCCATCCATGACAACAAGGGACTCCTTTGTGGAGAGGGACGGCCAGATGTTTTACAAGGTAGAGCAAAGCCAATGGCTTGCACCTTTTTTCATCAACGTGGTATCTGCCTGCGATGTGTGGATGTTTCTCTCCTCCAGGGGAGGGATCACGGCGGGCCGTCAGGATGCCCAGAGGGCCGTTTTTCCCTATGAAACCGATGACAGGCTGCATGATCAGGCTCATACAGGCTCCAAAACGATCATTCGGGTCAATGAGCAGCTATGGGAGCCATTCGCCCGCACCAGCCTTCCCAAATGGCAGGTGACGCAGAACATCTACAAGGCAGTCCAGGGTACCAGCGTGATCTTTGAGGAGATCAACCTGGATTTGTCGCTGAGCTTTGCATGCCAATATGAAAGCAGCGAGCGCTTTGGCATTGTGAAAACAGCGATCCTGAAAAATCTTTCCGACCGGCCTGTACAGGCGGACATCCTGGACGGACTGGAAAACATCATGCCCTGTCATGTAGACAAGGGCTTGCAGGCCAACGCCTCCACTTTGGTAGATGCCTATAAAGCCAATGAGCTGTATCCGGAAAGCCAATTGGCGACCTACGCGCTGACGACTCTCATCAATGATACGCCAAATCCCATAGAGATCCTCAGGGCCAATGTAGCCTGGACCGACTGCGGGAAGGCGCAGATCGCGCTGTGTTCGCAGGTTGTGGAAGCATTTATCCATGGCAGGCCATATGCCTACGGGGAGTCCGCCTACGGATGCAAGGGTGCGTACTTCCTCCGGTATCGGGAGGAAATCCCCTCCAACGGCCAATGTGCCCATCACATTGTGGTTGATCATGGATATGACCATAGTACCCTGGTCGCGCTGGCGGGAATCCTGGCCGGGCCCATCACCGATACCTTGCAGGAGGATATCCGGCGAGGCAGGGAGCGGCTGCATCACCTGGTGGCCATGGCGGATGGTG
>JAAYDR010000076.1 GCA_012729115.1 Clostridiales bacterium
ACTCTCGGACTGGTACAAGGATTGGGGGGCAGGTCATTTCCTGCTTTTCTCCGAAAATTACATGTAATTGTATGAAGTGGAAACGCATGCGCAGCTCGCCAATTATTTATGACATCTAGGGCATGACTGTCGAATGACGTGTTCTCTGTATTTCTAATTAATTTTCCGGCCTCTTTGATTTGATTACGTGAATACTCTACTGTTTTCCACTTCATAATAAATTCATTCGCTTCCTTGGAAGAAATACCCAATTAATCACCTCCATTCTACCATACAATCTCTATTATTCAACCAATCAGTGAAATTTACACAATGATGACGGGAATACTGATCGGTATTATCCGTTGCGAGCAGAGTCTGTGCAGTTCCTGTCGGTAACACACTCGGCACACATGTCCTGGGTATCACGGTGCAGATAGTCCGCAGCATTATCGGCGTAGATCGCAACGTTTACACGCAAGAGTCGCAAATCACAAAGAATATGGAGTGTTCTTCTCACACCGCCACCCTTTTCTGGGCAAATGAAAGAGCGGCCCTCTCAGGGTCGCTCTTTGAGTGTTTCCTTCAGACTACGCCATTTTCAACTTATCCATCAGCGCTTCTTGTAATGTCTGCGAGAAGTTGATACCTTGCTTTTCCGCTGCCTCATTCATCCACTGTGGAATAGAAAGAGTCTTTTTAACGGCCTGCTTATTCAACCTTTTACGATATGCAAGTGTATCAGCTTTGACGAGCGTAACAATAGCATCATTTGAATGCAACGCCTTGGGATAACTTGGAGTTGGAATTGGTGTATTGTCGTCCTCCATTTGGATGAGACACATAGCTAAAACATCTTCCGCCATGGTCAATGCTCCTGGTAAATCGTCTGCACAAGTATAGCAATTCGGTAAATCAGGAAAAACAACGTTATATCCGTTTCCTTCCTTCTCAATAAGCGCAGCAAACACATGCCCTTTCATTTCATGTCCTCCTTCCATGAAATACTCTATGTTATGCGGAGAGGGTCTGGGCTTATTTCAGCCCCGCGTCTTTCATAATTTTCTCCGCCGTACCCCTCATTAGCTCCTGCGAATTGTGGCGTGGCACCGGAAAATGCTTTCCAGTAATTGGGCTGTACCACATCTCATGATTTGCGCCTTCCCGCGAAATTATACATTTCGCACTTCGAAGCATGCGCTTCATTTCACTAACCCTCACATACCACCCTCCTTTCAATCCATTAAAACTATACTACGTATTCATACGTATGTCAAGATTTTTTATGAGTGCATGACAGAGCGACCTCACCATGGAGGTCGCTCTGTTCATATGATTGTCAGTCTAATGATATCATGCCTGCCATTGTGTCATCAAGTGTTATTGTGTGTCATCTTTTCGATTGCCTCATCAAGTACCCTGTACATGTGCCTCCGAGAGTAGCCCACTTCTGCGGCAATCTTTGCGACGGGCATAAACTCCATGTAGCGAAGAGTCAAAGCCTTTTTTTGGACAACGTTCGGGATCGATAAGATAGGTTTGCGTACTCTCTCCCAGTCTCCCTTAAGCATGTTATCAACGGATTTGATTTCATCTACGATACTCGCAGCCAGAGTGCCATACTTTTCCACCCTGTACTCCTGTGGCTTGGCATGTGGCAGTCCGTCCATCGCTCCACTTGTCGATGCTCCCGCGTTCCTAGCCCTTTCCAAGCTTTCTAGTAATCTGCGGCGCATTCCCAGCAACGCATCCATTTCCGCAACAACTTCCGCTATGTTCATTCTCATCCCTCCTCACCCTGCTCCATAAGCCTTCTTCTTAGAACATGAGCTCGAGTAACAGTACGGGAACATGGAGCATAAATCTAAACCTATCTTTGAAATGCCAAATTCATATCTCGACTTGATTTCCTGAAGCCCTCCCTTCCGTTTCCATCCTCTTACCATCTCAACCAGATTTCTGGCTGAAATCACAACCCAATTCAGGGTAATCACCGCTCACGTACCGAAAGCAAGGGTTTTCCCAATACAAACACTTTAGATAAAGCAGATAACATCACACAGAAAGCCTTGTCGATCATGTTTCTCCTCTTATCGCTCGTACTTTTTTTCCAAGTATCTCAGGCCGCAACCATTCCCGTTGAAAGCGTCCCCAGTCAGGGTCTTTGCTGCCGTCCGGTCCACGATAGAGCATTGCATATGGCATGTAGCCCGCTTTGACCGTATCCACCAGTCGCTTTTCGGCCATGTCGAAGGTATCGCCATTGTGTCCGATCAAACAATAGCATGCCATACTATGGCTCGCAAAGCGATGCCCTTCCTGCTGCATGATCTTGCCTGCCTGTACAAGGGGATCATAATCGTCAGGTGTGTCATACGCAAAATACATGCGTTTGGCCTTGATCTCCCGTAATCTCCGGGCATGCCACGGTTTAAGAATCCGCGCTTCCAGTCCACCTGTGAAAATCGCTCGTTGTGGCTGTCTGTCAAGCATCTCGAATACAGCCTCAACGTGTGCGTCTGAGCAGGCCAACAGGTTATCATCCAACACATTCCAGCCGTCCTGAATCCGCAGTTCCCGCAACCCGCCCTCTCGTTTTGGAACCGCACAGAACCAGCAATGATTAGGACACCCTCTACTAGTGATTGTGATTCCTCGTTTAACATACAGTCCTGGGATAAACTCCTCGCCTGGCTGATCGAAAGCAGGCCCACCCATTTTTACGGGTACTCCCACAGCGCGCCATTCTTCTGCAAGCCGCTCCGCTTTAGGAAAGTCCCAAGCAAATACAACGGATACATGAATCTCATCAACATCTGGAAAGGTGAGCAAAGGCGGCTGGCAATCCACAAAGGCAAGCGGATCGTCAGGTGTCGCTCTTGTCCGGCGCGGAAAAACACGCGCTATCATGCTCTCCCCCATCAATACTTCCTTGCCTCCATAATGACCTCCGAACTTGGCACATCGTAGATCAGCGGATCATAGAACCGCTGCTCATACATCTGCTCTGTGACCACTTTCACTGGAGCTTGTAGAGCTGGAGACCAGCCTTTTGATACTTCGTCCTGCCATCGGCCCTGGTTCAACCAAGTGGCGGGATTGGGGATAAACTGCCCCCCCTGTTTGATCCACTGTTCGCTTTGCTTCTGTTCAGCAATAGCTGCCAGCATCCGATTGTGAAGCTCCCTGGTGGGGTGAAGCTTGGCATGAGCCCTTTTAGCTGCCTCCTTGCCCACCTTTTTGGGATATGCCGCCCAAAACGCTTCAAACCGTTCATCTCCCCCCTGTGGGGGCTTGGGGGGTACCACTATATCGTCTTTGTCTTTGTCTTTGTCTTTGTCTTTGTCTTTGTCTTGGCCATTTTTGCCATATGGCAAATGGCATTTGCTATCGTTGCTATCTGGCAAATGGCGTTTGCCATTTTTGCCATTCCAGCGAGACTGGGCCCCTTTCTGACCGGCCATGGAGCGCTCAAGGCAAACGTTGTTGTATTTTTCTGCGTCTCTGTCTATGTCCAGCTTGATACCGTCAAACAGCAGCTCCTCACGGCCCGAAAGGGCAGGCACCTCCCCTGATGCTTTGTACATCAGGGCAGCGCGCACCAACCTCCCAAACTCTGCATCGCCAAGTTTCTGGTATCGTTCCAGCCAGTCCACAAAGATTTTCAAATACTTTCCGTCCATCGCGCACCCTCCGCCCGTCGTTTCACCACCGGGCCCATCCTTTATTGCTCAGCGCCCATCAGCTGGTTAATCCTGGCCAATTCATTCCTCAGCTGAATCGACTGAGTGTCAATCACCCGCTGCAACCTCAGGATCATCCGATCCTTGCGCCGTATCTCATCTTCATACCTCAGGCCGGCTCCGGTATATGCCTTGATGGCTTCCAGCGCGCGGGTCAGAACCAACTCTGTCTCCTTGATGATCTCATCCCTTGCAGGCACCTTGCCCTTCCATTTCTCGATGATGCCGCTGCAGTAGGCATTGCTCGGGCATCCTTCGCATACGGTGTAGTCCTCACAGATCCGGTACACTCTCCGCTGCATTTCAAGCGCCTCCACCAGATCCGGCTGCTTCTCCGTACTCACAACCACGGTTCATCCTTCCTTTCTTTTCACTCCGCAGGGGAAATGCAGTCCCCACGCACATACCCGTCTCCCACAAACGCCCAGGCATTGCCGGCCTTGTCGGTTACCCAGCTTTGCACAGCCACGGTTTTCCCGGCCTTCACAAATCGCACTACCTCCTGGCCTCCCGCGCTTTTGCGCACCCGAAGGCGGCCCCCGGAGTCATTCACATAGGACCCGGTTGCTGCATGCCCAGTGGTCAGGTACTCGCTTTTCACCCAGCCCTGGCCTGCCTCAATCTCCGCCTTCACCAGGGTCCATCCGTTTTTACTGTCCATATACTCCACAGTGTCATCCGGGTATAATCGTCCGATGATCTCCCCGTTAAATCCGGGGCTATCCCGGATGTTCAGCGTACCAGAGCTGATCTGGACATAGCAGGTCTGGGCTTGTCCATCTTTCATGAACAAGAAGCAGGCGAACCAGACCAGAACTAAGTATAGAAATCGGTTTTTCACCTTTGCCACCTCGCTTCAAAGGGTTAAGGGGCTTGAAAATTCACTGTTTTCATGCTATAATATAAACGTGGGCTTTTGTGTCCGTTTAGCAAATCCCATGCCGGCCGTGATTGTCGCAAGCAATCACGGTCCTTTTTTTATGCCATCCCAGCCAGCCTGTGCATTCTCCGGAGGGCAGGGTGTCGGCATCCAGTGGGTAAAATAACGGTTGGAGGGCAGCTGGTGCCAGCCGGTAATCATGTGGCCGTTGAATGTGTGCCACACCAGCACGCATCCATAGGCATCCGCGTCCTCGGCTGTGGGAAGCCGCTCATCCCTGTGGATCCACTCAGCCACGCCTACGCCCTCCCTTGCCTGTGTAGGTTCCATGCAGTTTCAGCTCCAGCTGCCAGCGTTGCCGGGTCTCCTCGCTGCAATGGGCCATGGCGTCGTCCCAGGTGGGAAACCTCCCGTGTTCCTGCCGGAACTTCATCTGGTAGTACAGGCTCTGGGCATTGTGCGGCACATCCGGGTCATGCTGTGTGGCGCACATCGGGCAGGCATCCGGCGCTGGAGGAAGAATCGCCAGCTCCTCCATCAAAGGAATTTCAACCGTTTTCATAGGTATTGGTGTCCTCCTTCGCATCGGGAAGGGCTGCCTGGCCCTTCTGCTAACCGCCGGTGGCTGCGCTGGACTGCCGGATCGTCGCGGCAGTGGGCACTGCGATCTGCCTCCGTTTGGGATGGGGTGCATATCGTTGGTACGCTCTGTTTACCGGGCTATAAAATGGGATGATATTTGCCTCGCTGAGGCAATCACTCGCAACTTCATACCAGTCATCAAATCCAAACAGGACTGGTAGCAACCTTGTCACCTCCTTTCTTCTCGGAACTGCTTGGGCTCTTGGCCCTTTCAATGGCTTTGGAGCGGTAGGCGGGCATCGAACCCGCACCTCCGGCCATCCAGGCCGGTGCTCTGCCGTTGAGCTGCTGCCGCCCGGTAGGCCCCCTTTGATCGCTCAACCGACAGGGGGCCGCCATGCGTGGAAGGTGTACGCATCGGCTTGCCTTATAGGCACCGTGGGAAAAGGGGAAAGCGCGGCGGCTCATGAAAACCGCGCATTCCTGGTGGACACAACAGGAATCGAACCTGTATGGCTAGGCTCACGTGGCCCAGGCGCTGCCATTGCGCCATGTGTCCCTGGTCCGGGCAGCTCCACACCCCCATGCTGACCGCCCGGATTCTTGCGCGATATCCCCCATGCCAGGCCGCCGCATGGATCGGCGGCCTGTGATTCCACAATAATCCCAAGGTTTTCGCGCTTACTTCTTCATACAAACCACCCCCGTTCATGGACTGCGCGGAATGACTTCCGTTTCTCAGGAAGGTATTCGGCATGCTTATTGTCGTTTCTCGGCCGGTCAATGCCGGCGCCGTTGCTCCGCGCTGCTCTGTGTTTCCCTTTTGCTCCCCAATCCTTGCTTCGCCAAGACAACCTCTTCTCGTTTTCAGGGAGTGCGCTGGTCAGGCGCGGGATACGGGCTTGCAACCGTTTCGCGGCAACCGCTTCACTGTACCGCGAAGCCCATTGGCACGTTAAACCTCCTGGACCTCAATCCCCAGGCATTCTCTCATCTGCCGTTTTTTGATCCGGTACGTCTTGTCCCGGCTGGTGGCCTCGCTCTTGGCGTCCAGCACCGAGTACGTCCCGTCATTGTTGAGAATCACAAAATCAGCCACATACCGCACACCGCCCGGAAGCAGAAAGGGCATCTGCCGAAGGATCCCCCGCAGCTCACCCGCCAGGTACCGAAGCCGCAGCTCCTCATACACCTGTGCCTCGTGCCGGCTGTCAAACACCTGGCCGTCCAACTCGGTGCGCTTGTTCCCGTATTTGCTCCTCTTGGGAGGCTGCTTGTCCTCCGCAGGCCGGCTCTCACCCTGCCCCATGCGCCTGCGATAGTCCGCCAGCCATTCTTCCGTAAAGATGATGCCGCTCATGTTGCACCTTCCCACGCTCATGCGGAAGCCTGCGTGGCCTCCGCAGCCCTTCTCAAAACGCCCTGCGCATAGGCCTCCACGTTCCCGCCGGAAAGCACGCCAAGCATCCAGCTGACCATCGAATCCATGCTGGATACTTTTCCATCGCCTTCCCTGACTACTACCGAGTCAATCCGGGAATCGGGTCGATCAGCCACCTGCGCACCTTCCTTCTTTTACTAGCGGAGTCAAGCCATCAGGCCGTCTTGTCCTTGAGACGCTCCTTCTCCTGGGCCTCCAGCATCTCCACAGCACCTTGCACCTTTGCCTGAAACAGCGGCGGCAGCTTCTTGAACTTTGCAACGGTCAGCTTGATTTTTTCGGTTCTCTCTTTAGTTGTCATTTTTATCACCACCTTTGTTGTGCAAACAAATTATACCACACTATCTTGCTCTGTCAACAAAAATCGATAAAATATTTTGTTGACCAGCAAAAACCCGCATGGTATAATGCAAACGCGGGGGTGAAGATATTGAATATTGAAAAGTTTCCTTCGAGGATAAAGATACTCCGAGAGACAAAGGATCTAACCCTGAAAGCGTTTGGGGAAACGCTCGGGGTAAGTACCAGTGTTGTTGCAAACTTGGAGTATGGAAGAGTCAAACCTTCCGAAATGGTAATTAATCTGATTTCCTTGAAGCACGGTGTGAGCCGTAAATGGCTGACTGGTGATTCTGATGACATGTTCGGCAGCGAAGAAAAAGAAATTCAGGCTGCCCTGGATGATCTCATGTCTGGCTCTGAACACGAAAATACCAGGGCCCTCATAACGGCCCTGGTAAAAATGTCTCCTGAACAGTTGAATGCGATTGATGCCTATATTGATCGTCTGCTGGAGGTTTTGGGCCGTTAACTCGATTCATTTTCCAATAACCTCTTGGCCAGGTAAAATACTCGCATCAGTGCATCTGCCGAGGATATACCTCGTAAAACTTCTACGATCTCCTTGATAACGCTCTCCTTATAGTTGTTCTCCTCCTTCTTGGTCATCTGGCTCATGTGCTTTTCTCCTTTGTTTGTGAATAGAGAACACTTGTTCTTGTGTCAAGAATACGCTTTAAGCGAAACCGTGTCAACTACAAGATATAGTCCTGTCAAACCCGCCGTACATACAACCATCACTTGCCACTTCCAAAGCAGCGATCCCCGCATAAGCGTTTACAGATACTCGCATACTCAACTGTACAAATGAAAAGGAGGCATCCCTGTGAAGAAGGTTTTTGCACTACTGTTCTGTCTCATGTTGTCGATCGGTACAGCACAGGCAGCCGCGCTACCAGCTAGTGGTAGCACCCGCGTGGATGCATTTTCATTCTGCGAGCTATATATCGAGCGTGCTCTTGAGTGGCAACAGACGAAAAAATTTGAAGTGGTAGAAATACGCGACAATTATAATGGTTTCATTAGCGAATTTCTCCCTCCATCAGATTACTTGGAAGTACAATGCGCAGCCGGCTTTCTCTCCATTGATCCGTCTGATTACTCCCTCCATGAATTTCAGACCCCGTTAATCGTTGTGTCTTATGATAAGGAAGAAGCGCAGCGGCTTATATTGTCAGCAATTATGGCGATGTCTGCCCTCGAATACACCAAAGGTGATGATTCATTAATGCGTATTACGAATGGTACAACAGCTGCTAATAAAATGTATGATATATTCACTAGAGAAGTGATCCCAAAACTTAATGACGTTACATTTGGTTCGTTACTCGCTGGCAATGAATACGAAATCTATCGCGGCAACTATATCTATACTTTGACTTACTATGATATGTCGGATTCATCATATGGCTACAAAGTATATTACCTGAACGCTCACTAAAACCCAACACCACAGCACCGGAAATAGCTACACCAGGGGGAAGGCAGCTCATGAATAATACGCCAAGCCGCCGGGCAGCGGCCTATGCCCGGTACTCCACCGCCAACCAGACCAAACTCTCCATCGAGCGGCAGTTCTTTGGCATTGAGCAGTATTGCGAAAGCGCCGGGCTGAACATCGTCGGCTACTATGCGGACGAAGCCACCACCGGCACCAACATGGACCGCGCGGATTTCATGCGCCTCATTGCCGACGCCGAAAAGAGTCTGTTTGACAGCGTTGTCATCTATGATATGTCCCGTGGCTCCCGCGACATCGCGGACTGGTTCAACTTCCGCAAGGAAATGAAGCGCCTTGGCATCCAGGTCATCTCTGTCACCAACAAACTGGGTGACATCGACAACCCGGACGATTTTCTCACCGAAGGCGTCACGGCCATCCTCGGCCAGCACCAGGTCCTGCAATACCGCCGGGATTCCATCGGCGGCAAGAAAGCTCGCGCCCGCAAAGGCATGTTCTGCGGCGGCATCCCTCCCCTGGGATACGACGTTCAGGACGGCCGCTATGTAATCAACGAGCGCGAGGCCGCTGCCGTTCGCCTGATCTTCGACATGTACGCCGCCGGCAAATCCTACAAGGAGATCCTGAAGGAAGTCAGCAAAACAGGCGTCACCGGAAAACTGGGCCGTCCCATCGAGCCCAACACCCTCCACTACCTCCTCAAAAACGAGCGCTACACCGGCACCTTCATCTGGTTTGAATACGAGATGCGCCACATCCACAAATGGGTCGGCCAGAAGAATCCCGAGGATGACATCATCCGCATCGAGAACGCCATCCCACAGATCATTCCCGTCGAAACCTGGCTCGCCGTCAAGGCACGCATGGAGTCCAACAGGAAGAACACCCTGAACAATACCCGGGCCGAGAACCGGCATTACCTGCTCTCCGGCATCATCCGGTGCGGCAAATGCGGCGGGCCCTTCGCCGGCATCACCACCACTACCAAGGGCCATCAGTACAAAAAGTATCTGTGCATCAACAAACGCAAGCAGCAAAACTGCAAAGCCAAGGACATCAAGGCCGACAAACTGGAAGCCTGCATCCTGGACATTCTTCGCTCCCGCGTTCTGGTTCCCGAGTATCTTTCCGCCCTGGAGGAAAAGATCATCTCCAGCGTTCAGCATTCCAGCGAGCGCGATGCCCTGCGCGCAGAAATCCAGTCCCTAGACCGCAAGAACGCAAACCTGTTCGCAGCCATCGAAAACGGCCTCTCCGCCCAGAACACCATCGACCGCATCAACGAGAATGCAAAGCGCAAGAAGGAGCTGGAGGACAAGCTGGCCAGGCTCCCATCCATCCAGGACATCGACCGTTCTGCTGTCCGGGCTGTCCTCATGGCGGACATCTCCCGTTCCCTGGAAACACCGCAGGCCCAAAAGGAAATCATCCGGCGCTATATTCAGTCCATCGTGATCCACGATGAATACATCGACCTCGTTATTTCCCCGGATCTATCACGCTATACAACTGCAAATAAAAAAGCGCTGACTAACTTCAACAAGTTAGTCAACGCGGTTGGCTCCCCAGGTAGGACTCGAACCTACAACCCTTCGGTTAACAGCCGAATGCTCTGCC
This sequence comes from Clostridiales bacterium, assembly GCA_012729115.1. Taxonomy (GTDB): domain Bacteria; phylum Bacillota; class Clostridia; order Christensenellales; family Aristaeellaceae; genus Limiplasma. Next base: position 10,044 of record JAAYDR010000076.1, read on the forward strand.
ATTGAGCTACTGAGGAATATAAATGCGGCAGCGATCTATTCTTCCGGGCCGTCGCCAGCCAAGTACCTTCGACGTGCTGGGGCTTAACTTCTGTGTTCGGAATGGGAACAGGTGGGACCCCCAGGCCATTGCCACCGCAAAGGGTGAA
>JAAYDR010000077.1 GCA_012729115.1 Clostridiales bacterium
GCAGTTGTTTGAAAAACTGACGGCTTAAGGTGAAAAAAACTGAATACGGGCCCGGCCAAAGAACATAATCGCAGGCAGCGGTTCTGATTGGGATGCCAATGTTTAGGATAAAATCATGATTTCTGGATGATAATGACCCTTTAACTACGAAACGAACGCCAAATCTCAGTGAAAAAAGAGGCTGTAGCAAGTTTTGTGTTTTGCTACAGCCCCTATCTGCCATACTTTCCATATGTTACCGGATCAGAAAATCCTCGTAATAAACAGGCCAATTATACAGCGCCTCCGACACGCCAACCTGCTTGCCTGTGCGTGCGTCGATGCGTATATAGACGTGTTTGGGGGCAAGCTCCTTGACCTTTGAATCACTGGTGATGCAGAGTTACCACGAGGATAAGGGTTTTACAAACGTAACGTTCGCGGCTTTTAGCGGTTTCCAATCGCCTTTTAGGCCAGACTTCGGTAGTGTCTCATATAGGAAGAGCCAGAACTCGTCAAAAGAGTCAGTATCGTTTGCAAGTGCCTGGGCACGCTGCTTAAGTATTCTAACATCAGCAACCAATCCTTTTTCTCGGGCGTATATCACTGATAGTGTGAGAACAACGCAGTCATTGCTTTTAATGGAATTTTCTATTGTGTGTTCATCAATTTCAAATTTGTACTTGATTGCGAAGAATAATGCATAAGCAACCAGTTCGTAATTATTTGTTAAGAGGCCATTCCTATAAATTTGTTTCGCATATTCTTGAACGCAACTATGCCTCTGGCACTTTCTGCAATACTTCATGAAAACATACTCATCCATAATCGCTACCAAGTATGGATATAGCATGGAAAGATTCATAATTGTTTTCGCACAATACTCCGCAGCATTCTCAGTTAAATCTTCACCAGACAGAACCTTAATTGCATAATTAAGGATTGATGCATTTTCTTTTGATGAGTGCATTAATTCTACTGCATGATCCAGAAATGACCGTACAAGAATATAGTCTGTTTTTCCATATGATGTTTTCAACTGAAGTGAGTTAAGCTTTCGTTGCCATTGTTCCGTTACAGCTAAGGGCAATTTTGATATTTCTGTCTTTTTATGGTTTAGTGACAGATCAAATGCGCGAAGGGAGGCCCCGAGATCCGTTAAAAACTTCTGTCCCTCCTCATAACTGTCGACAAAACATGTGTAATCGTCTATTGCACGCACAAACTGCCACTTGCAGAGTTGCTCATCTATTGCAACAAGGATTACCTCTGCTAATAAATTCGATGCATGTGGTCCAATTAGCAATCCATGAGTTTCGTCGTGTGTCATCCTACGAGTTCGATAATCTACTTGGTTGAACCATAAGGATTTGTCATTACGCTGTTGTTTGGCTACTTCTTTTGTCGCGAGAGCCCAACTCAGTGCATGCGTATACATGCTTGGAAAGCAGGACGATATATCAGCTTTCACCATGTAGCGCTTTCCAAATGAGATGTCAACTTCCGGTGATCCATCTGTGCGCCAATTGCTATAGTTCATCCGAAAGAGTTCTGGCTTACCGTACATCTTTCTGATATGAATTCTGCTTACCCGATAACTCTGGTTTTGTGTTCTTGAGATAAAATAAGTCTGAAATGCATTCCAATGATCTCTCAGAAAGCTACATAGCAGTTGATAAGCCATTGGATTTGGGATCGCAAGAGACCTTGGAACATTAATGTTGCGCATATTTTCGTAGTGTATATACTTATGGGGCTGGTCTTGGAATTGTGTATGGGGAGATTGGCAATAATTGAAGAAACCCTCGGAGGTGAATGCAGGGGGAAGTTTTTCTGAAAAGAGTCCATGTGCTAACAGTCCACAATACAACTCATCCTTACTAATTTCTCCCATGAAATCCTTATATTGCTTCTGCAAGTATATACCCTCCATAAATTTGAGCGACCAACCGGTCGATTACAATAAAGTTCGCAATTTCATAAAATAATGGCAGAGCCATTGGTACTCCGTGGTCTGCCCCCGATTGTTGTGCCAAAACGAGAGTTAGGAAATGCCGACTTTCGGCATGAAAACCCTTGTTACTGCTTGGATGTATCGTAACGGATTCCGGCTTGGCTGTCAAGGGCGGCGAAGCCGTTCATTTTACCCTTGATAGTTGAGCCGGAATCCGTTATCCTCTGGCCAGCAGTACAAGGGATCAGCATTTGGGGAGCCGGTGGCTTCCCGCCTAAAGCAGAATGCGGCCTAATGGTGTTATAGTATTTCTGCCAGCGTTTGGACAGCACCTCCGCCTCCCGCAGGGATCCAAAGAGTTCTCCATTGAGGAATTCATCCCGCATACGGGCGTTGAAGCTTTCACAATAGCCATTTTCCCAAGGGCTTCCAGGCTCAATATAGGCTGTGGTGACACTAATAGCCAGCAGCCACTTCTTCAGCGCATTCGCCGTGAATTCAGTGCCGTTATCGCTGCGAAGATACTCCGGACAGCCTCTTAGGATCATCAAATCCGCTAGCACTTCGATAATGTCCTTTGTCCGCCAACTTCTTCGGGGAATGCAAGCCAGGCATTCATGCTCAGCTTCGTCAATGATATTGAGAAAGCGAAGCTTTCTGCCATCGATGGTTTTATCCTCCACAAAATCATAGCTCCATACATGATTACGGTGATCAGGTCGCTATCGAATACAACTGTAGTCATTGAGCCATATTCGCTGCTTTTTGGTCTGCTTCTTGGGCAGTTGCAACCCTTCTTCCCGCCAGATCCTCTCCACGCGTTTATGATTGATGATGGTGCCCGAATTGTTCATCATGGCGGTAACCATCCGATACCCGACACGACCATAGCTTGCAACCAATGGGATCACCTTTGCCCTGACATCATCTTCATCGGGCAATCGAATAACTTGATACCGGTAGGCAGTTCGATTGACATGCAGAACCCGACAAGCCCGTCGCTCGGTGACGTGGTGTTCCTCCACGGTATACTGGACGGCTGCCTTTCGCTTGATCGGGCTCAGAAGTTTTTTGAGTTTTCATCCCGTAGTATTGCATTGTCTAGGCTCAGATCTGCCACCAACCGCTTAAGCCGTGCATTTTCTTTCTCAAGTTCTTTGAGACGCTTGGCATCGTCCGTTTTCATCCCGCCATATTACTTACGCCACCGATAGTAGGTTTGTTCCGTGATATCGCTTTGCCACACTGCCTCGGCGATTGTCTTGCCCTGCCCGCATAAAACCTCGATCTCCCGTAGCTTGATGATGATCTGCTCCACCGTGAATGCTTTCCTTGGCATGGATCCCACTCCATTGCGCTCATTATACCAGATTGACTAACTTTCAATTTGGTACAACGCTCGGGGGCAGGATCAATTGCGGGTTTGGGTGCTGTAAAGGCTAAATTGAAGTAAATAGCCCCTTTTTTGGACACAGAAAAAGCCCTGTATCGCTTATGATACAAGGCTTTTTCAATGGTCGAGGTGACAGGATTTGAACCTGCGACCTTTTGGTCCCGAACCATGCCTAATATTATGATGCGGTTAATTGTTGTTAATCTTGCTAGAATAACACAATTATCAATGAATTATCATGATTAACTATTAGAAAATATTCGAGGCAAAGCGATATAACACCATGGCTTTCAATCCGGTTTTCCCCACGTTTTCCCCACGCATATCCAGTATGGTTGCGTGTCAAAAAGGAAATAAGGCATAGTAAAAAAACAAGTGTTACAAGTGATACAAGTGTTACTTGCACCACTTTCTTCTATTATATACTACTGTAACACTTAGCTGTTCTGACTGTAACACTTAGATTATTATGTGTTACAGCAAAAGCACCCCCTTAAAAAAATACATACGCGCCGCCACAGTGTAAAGGACAGGCCCCCGCCGGTGTAGGGCCCCCAAAGTGACTCCAAAAAAGGATGGGGGGATGTATAAAGAATCAAAGAATGAGACCAACAAATACATCAGCGTATAGAAAAATCGCGTGGGTTTATGCCGCCGTGTTGCCCGCGCCCTTTATGAGTGCGCCCCACATGCCATTGCCCTTGCGAGCATATGCACTATGCCGCGCCATGCCGGCAACCCACGCCTGCACGCTGCCCAGGTTGAAGCGCTTTGCACTTAAATGCATCAAAGCATAAAAAAAGGCTCCGCCAGTGCCCTTATCGCACTAGCGGAGCCTTTCGATTCCAAAAAAACAATCCCTTTCGGTTAGCCCATACGCACCACCACCGCACTGGTGTTTTGCCACCTGCCAGCCCGCTTGTGGCTGCCAATGGCACATCAACACAGGCAGATGCCCGCTTGACTTCATGAAAACCTCTTACAATCAGGCCTACCGCCCACCTAGAATCCGGTTTTATCTGTGGGATTGTTCAGCACACCGAACGCCACCAGCAGCTGCAGGACAGCCACCGCCGCCGCGTTCAGGTCATTGCTGAGGCCCGTGTCGATCACGCCCAGCGTGACCAGCAGCGCCAGCAGCTGCGCTGCCACCGCAGCCCACACCACGGGAGATTTTAACCTGTTCTGATCCATGTCCATGCCCTCCTTCATCTTCGTGTTGTCAGATACTGATCGATCGCATCAGAGGCCTCTGTCAGCTTGTCCACGCTGTTGCCTGTGCGCTCGTGCCAGATGAGCGCCTTGACGCCCTTGATCAGGGCCACCTGCCCGTCGGTCAGAGAGTCAATGCGCTTGTTATCGTTGTCCAGCATGCGGTCGTGGCAGTCCAGGCGCGCATCCACTGTCAGGCCAGGCTTGCGCCAGGCCTTTATGTTATCAGCCACCTTGCTGACCAGGTTGAACAGCTCCATGATGCCGACCAGCGCCACCACAACGCCCAATGGATTCTTAGCAAACTCCTCCATAGCATCTCTCCTTTGTGCTAAAGGCGGCCCAGGCCGCCGTCCTCGACGCCGGTCAACCGTTCGCTTATCATCGCCAGCAGCCTCTCCAGATCCCGGATCCGCCGGAGCAGCGCGGCATACTGTGTGGCGCGGATCAGCACCCTGGCACTCCTTCGCTTGCGCCTCATGCTATCACCCCACGTTCTTGGCCACTTCCACACGCGGGCAGGCCTTCTGGATCACGTCGCGCTCGGCAGCGGTGGCATCCAGCAGCTGCACGGTGTAGGTGTCCTGGTCGCCCAGGTCTCCCTCGATGGCCAGAAACTTCCTCATCATGAATCCGCTATGGCCGCTGTCGTCCATCACCGCTGCCCACTCATTGCCCTGCTCAGTGATCTGCAGCTGCTCTCCAAGAGGCACGTTGCGGATGGTGGCCGAAGTAGTGGACGCGTACCGGCGCATGCGCACCGTACCGCCGCTGTTGGCCACCACCGTGGCGGTGATCACCTCGATGGCTTCATGCAGGCCCTTGGGTACGGTATAGTGGGTCCACACCCGGCTCTCCAGTTTGCTCTGGATCACACCTTCCCGGCTCCCCCGGGCGTCGATCACCGTACCGTCCCCCAGGTAGATGCCCGTGTGCTGCATCACGGTGCCGGTTTTGTTGTAGTACAGCACGCAGGGCCGGTCCTTGGGCATCTGGTCGATGGTGCCCTTTTCCTCCCAATAGTCGCCCTTCCACTGGCTGGTGGCTCCGCTGCAGATATTGATTCCCGCAGCCCGCAGGCAGGCCCGCACCAGAGTGGCGCAGTCATAGATCCGTTTGCCGATCCACTTGGGGCAGATCTCCATGAGGTTGGGTTGGTCTGGGTACAGCTTAGCCAGCTGGTTCAGCACCGCCTGGGTACAGATCTGCCCGGTCGCGCCCCAGGCATAGCCGCAGCCCACCAAGGCCTTGGCATTCGTCACCATCATTTCAGCTCGAGTTGCCATCATCTTCGCCTCCCTTGTTTTTCATGTATTCCTCAAACAGGCGCTTGTCCCGCCGGTCTGCATCGCCGCCCACCACCAGGCAGCACCAGACAATGAAGGCGTTCGCGCACGCAAGCAGACCCAGAAAAACCCAAAGCACCCGTACTCACCCCCTTCTTACAGCCCGTCAGCCACAGCTTCCGCCCACCAGCTTTCAAACCGTTGCCGCATATCGCCCTCCAGGTCTGGCGTGTGATGCACGCCTGGCAGCACTCTCATGTCCACGTCATATCTCCATTGGCCTTCCGGCGTCTGGTATGCATCGATCTGACGGCACAGCCAGATGTTTACAAGCCCGCTCACCCCGTGCTCTATGGTGTAGGCCGGCGGCATGCATGCCAGGTTGCGGAGTACCATCTGTCAGTCGCCTCCTGGTCCCGGCGCCACAGGCCACTCCACGGCCCAAGGAAAGCCCTCCTGCTGCGGCACGTCGCGCAGTGCCTGGCGGTAAGCGGCCCACTGGGTGCGCGCTTCCTCGCTGGTTGGGAAATCGGCGATCTGTGTGCAGTCGCAGCCGGCCAGCAGCCTGTCCCGCTCTGCCCGCACCTCGGCGGCCAACCTGGCGGCCTCTATAGCCCTGGCGTGCTCCACCCATCGCTGGAGCGCACCCCATACCCGGTTCTCCAGGTCGCTTTGCCACTGTGTTTCCATGGTGTAGCGGTCATAGGTGTAGACTGGCCCGGCCCCTTCGCCATCCTGGGTTTCGGTGATATTTGTGCAAAGCGATACGCAAGCGCGGCCATCATCCAGCCGCTCAATGGTGACCGCCTCCGGCCTTGTGTTGCTGGTATCCTTCAAACCTATCCCTCCTTGCTTTTCTTGCTTGTTCCTGCGCCGATCTCCCGCTTGACCGCCTCCACGTCAATGCAGGGCGTGATATATCGCTCGGTGAACCGCTTATGATTGCAATGCTTAGCCCACCCGATCCGCGACATAACGCTTTGCAGGCATTGCAGCGGCACCTCCCGGCCCTGCCGCTTCAGCTTGTTAATCTTCCGCGCCTGCCTCCTGCATCCCAGGAAGATGTTGTCGCGCAGAACCGTTACCGTGTGATACTTTGCCTTCACATCATTTCACTCGCATTTTGTAGAATTTGTAGCCGCCCATATCGACGGGATATGTGCCCGCCCGGCACTTGCGCTTGCCATCGCTGCCCACGATCAGCTCCCCGATCTCCTTGATTTCCCATGTTTCTTTGACCGATAGCCCCAGCTCGTCGCGGAGGTATGCAATGATGGCTCGGACCGCCTTTTCCAGGTCGCGCCTGCTGCTGCCGATCAGCAGCATGTCGTCCATGTAGCGGACGTAATGCTTAACAAAGGACACGCGCTTGCCGCGCCGTGTCTTATATAGGCCCTGCACAATGTAGTGATCAAGCCCTTGTAAATGGTAGTTCGCAAGCCATGGGCTGATATAGAAGCCCACCGGCATGCCCGGCCCGGATGTGTCCAGTATTCTGCGGATTAAATTCAAAATGGGCCGGTCAGCTATGACGCGCTCCAGCTGCCGCATCAGCAGGTCGATGTTTATGTTTTCGTAAAACTTGCGAATATCGAGCTTCACAAAATACTTCACATCAGGCTCGCGTATCCACTTTTGGATGGACTGCCTGACCAGCTTCAGCCCGCGCCCTGGCAGGCTGCCGCAGCAGAACGCATACATACCGCGCATAAGGGCGGCCTTGATCGTATTGATCAAAGCCCAATGCGCGATATGATCATCAAATGTGGCCTTGGCAATATTGCGGATTTTCCCGTTGGGCATCCGGCGCGTGGAGCGCTGGGGAGGGTGCGGCTGCCATTCTCCGCTCTTGACCTTGCGGGACATCACCGCCGCGTACTGGCGCACCTTCTCTGGTACAACCTGGTTGCTGTACTCCTTTTGCGCTCCCTTGTTGGCTGCTGTGTCTGTGGCAATCTCTCGGCACAGCAGCCGTCGCATTGCGTAGCCTCTGCGCTTGCCCTTTATGCCGTCGTAGGTCGCGGCGTAGAAGGTGGCTTCGGCGCAGAATGTATTCCAAAGGTCCTTGAACCTTTTCATGGCTTTTTATCCTCACGGCTCCCATACAAGCATGTCGCGGATTGCCCACGCGACGGGCCTGCTTTCGAGGCAGTACGCCCTACCAAGCCGCTCCAGTCGGATGATTTCAGTCCTTTCAGACCACGGAAAAGGACACGCCGGTCTATGTCGGTGGATATGAGAAACCATCAGCGGGGTCCGCTTTCGCGTCCCGCCGATGGATGACCGGAGAGGTTGGATAAAATGCCCCGCGCCATAGTTCGCGTTCGCGTTGGAAGGCGCGTTGTTCGCGTTGCGGTACCACGGCCCGGCGTTCGAGCCGTTGTTCCAGTTGCCTCCCACGCGCACGGCACGCACCACGTTCGAGTTGACGAGGTAGGCGGCCAGACGCTGGCCCAGCGGAGCGCGTGTCCAGTCCCGTTTAGGCTCATTGGGTTAGAAGGGGGTGCGCCCCCTCGCGGCTACGCCGCACACCCCCGCCTGGAAAAGTAAAGCCCCGCGCCATAGTTCGCGTTCGCGATGGAAGGCGCGGAGTTCGCGATGCGGGACCACGGCCCGGCGGTCGAGCCGTAGCTCCAGGAGCCTCCCACGCGCACGGCACGCACCACGTTCGAGTTGACGAGGTAGGCGTAGTCCGCGAAGAAAGTGCTGGCCGATCCGCCCGCTGTAAGCGTCGGTATCCAGATTTCAGGGTGATCCGGGTCCGGCGTCATTTCCTTGATGTAGCCGTCCGCGTAGCGGTCTGGCGGTGTTTCCGTGTCCAGCAGCACCCAGCCCTTGTCATTCAGCGCTGCGGCGGTGGACGGGTTGGCGATTGCCACGCCCATGTAGGCGTCGAGCTTCGGCAGGTGATACCACTGGAGCTTGTAGGTATCGGCGGCCACCTCGACGCGCACATCCATCAAGTCCTGGCAGGTCATCATCTGATTGCCCCATGGGTTTTCACGCCACCGGTAGCGGCACGGATACCGGCCATCGCTGTTGCTGACGGGCGATCCGCTTGGCGTCAGCACGCCCGCGCATGCGCCGGTGTTGTATGGCCGATTGTTGATAGTCGGCGCGGTGACCGTGGTGATGTCCTTCGCCCCTGGGTAGGGGGCAAGGGTGATGAGGCGGTGGGTGCCGGAGGCATTCGGCGTGCCGTCCGGGTCGCAGGGCTCTATGCTCTGGATTGCGTGGGACGCCTTCGCAGCTTCGCTGTATGTCGTGTTGATGTACACATTCTGGCCAGCCCGGTGATATCCGCCGATGGTCGCGGTAACAACGATGTGGGTGCTGTCAATCACGCTGTCCACCGCGTCGGCGGCATAGCGTCCGGACGTGAAGCCTGCCATGATGCTCTGCAGGTTCGTGGTAGCAAACTCTACCATCGCCAATAAGGTCTCGTAGTGAGATACTGCGATGGGCATCATGGACGCATAGGCGCCGGCGTCGCCGTTGTAGCTTCGGCAGCTTGTCCACAGGCCGGACCAGTGGCCGCATTCATTGCGCAGGCCGGGAAGGCTCACGGCTTTTCCGTCCGTGTTCAGCGCGAGCGCGTAGCAAGGCAGATCCACATAGTCCAGCTCGTTGCCGTCCTCGTCGAAAAACAGTGGGTGCAGGCTCCACCCTGGCTGATGGTATGCCGACACTCCAACTATCCCTGCTGCCATGTCCTGGTAGTAGTATGTTTTGTAGCACCTTACGGCCACATAGTCGCCCATGGACCCATCCTCGGCGTAGTCGGCGTCTCCATACCAGGAAGCGGGCGTCACATAGGTCTTTCCGTCCGCGACCGTGACGCTCCCCACAAACTTGCGCCGGTTGAAGGGCGGCAGGTTGTCAAAGTCATTCACAGCCGTGGCGCTGTCCGTGCCCACGGCCGCCACAAGGCCTTTAGCGTCCCATAGGCGTTTCAAAGTAGGCGAGCTTCCGCCCACGCCAGAAGCGCCGTACTTCGGTGCCTCAATGGATCCGATGTACTCACCAGGGACCCTCCCCTGGGCGTCCAGCGGACAGATTCCATTGGCAACCCCCTTCTGGGCGTTGATGGCAGCCGGCACGCTCGCCGCCGCACTATTCGCGGCCGTGGCCGCCTCTCCGGCCGCCCCCGCTGCCGCGTTCGCCCCCGCCGTGGCCTCCTCGCAGGCCGCAATCTGGGCCAGCAGCGTCTCCAGGTCCGGCACCACATGCTCCGGATCCACCACGGCTCCGCTGGGCTCCTTCTCCACCCGGGCCACCATAGTGCCCAGGGTAACGGTCTCGGTGGCGTCCGGGCTGCTCAGGCGCATCACGCACAGCAGCGGGCCGGGTTTGGCATAGCACTCGCTTTTGAGGCGCACGCTGGCCACGTTCCCGCTGAGAGTGCCGTCCACCGGTACATAGCTCTCGGAGGCGCCCCCCCCCCGTTGGAAATAGCCCCGCACCGTGCCGGCCAGCTCTACGGCCTGGCCATGCCGGAATACAGCGATCTCCCAGGTGTGGGCATTCTTGTCGCCCTGCATCATCAGGGCCGTGGGCAGGATCCGCGGCTGCACATAGCCGCTGTCCAGGTCAATCCGCTGCCGGATGGTCCAAGTGTTGCTCAAAAGTCTCCGCCTCCTTTGGATTGCACAAAGCATTGCACGTATACGCTTACCACCGCCCGGGTGGCCTTGTCCGGGGTCAAAACGACCTCGTGCCAGTCCCCGCGCTTGATCTTTCCGTTGGCGTCCTTGCTCAGCAGCGCCGTGATGTCCATCTCCGTCTTGGCGTCTGTGATCGGATCCGGGTAGACGGTCCCATCCACCTCCAGGGTGAAGCTGGCGGCCGTGGTGCCCTCAAAGATCCCGTACACCAGGTTATGTGCATGATCCCCCAGGGTCACGTTGTGGGAATGGCTCCCCAGGCTCACGCTGTGGGTGTGGGGCGGCAGGGTCAGGGTTAGTTCCGGGATGGTCATGGACACATACACGTCATGGTAATGCCCCATCCCATGGGTATGGGCCGCCCCCGCATGCCGGTGGGAGAAAGAGTGGGAATGCCCGCCGATGCTGTGGACATGCGCCGCCCCTGTATGCCGGTGGGAGAAAGCGTGGGAATGCCCGCCGATGCTGTGGGTATGGCTGGGGATGCTGTGGGTGTGGCTGTCTCCCGCGTGCCGGTGGGAGAAAGCGTGGGAGTGCCCGCCGATGCTGTGGGTATGGCTGCCAACGGTATGGCTGTGGCTCGTGTTGTCGGACTCGCCGCAGCTGGGCGTGGTGGCTCCCGTATAGGTGCCGGTGGTTTGCTGGTGCTGGTGGCTGCCGATCGCGTGCCGGTGGCTGGCCGTGGCGCTTCCCGTGGATCCGCTGCCAGATCCGGAGGTATAACTGTCATTGGTCGCCGTATAGGCGACAGCAGCCCCTTCCGCGTCCACAGGCGTGCCACCGATGCCGCTGCCGGCGCTGCCCGTGGATCCGTCCCCGCCGCTGCCGGTGTTGTAGCTGTTGTTGGTGGCCGTGGCATTCACGGCGGCCCCTTCCGCATCCACCGGCGTGCCGCAGATGCCGCTGCCGGCGCTGCCTGTGTCATAGCTCGCATTGGTGGCCGTCACGGTCACGGCGTTGCCCTCCGCATCCACCGGCGTGCCGCCGATGCCGCTGCCGGCGCTGTCCGTGTTTCCCTTCTGGTATCCGCTCAGCGGTTCCAGGGGCAGGCTGGTGCTGGCCGTCTGCGCCACGATCCGCTGGGGCTCTGTGAGGATGGCCTCCCCGCCGGCCTCGCTGGTGCTGGTGCCACCGCCTCCGGAGCTGGACGTGGTCTCCGTGCTCCCGCCTGCGGCCGCGCCCTTCTCATAGGCCCGGTAGGCCTCCCGCTTCAGTAGAAACTTTACAGTGTTGATCCGGTAGGCGCTCTCCGGGATAGGCACGTTGAAGGTGGCCGGGTGGCTGGGGTCACAGTTGTCCGAAAACTGGAACACATACAGCGACGTGGCACCCTGGCTGTTCAGCTCATGGATGCCCACCCTGTCCGCCAGTTGGTTCATGCTGTCCGCGGCGTCCTTGAGCGCGTTGGCAATGGTGATCTCGATGTCCTGGGGCTTGTCCCGCACGCCCTTCTTGGCCACGGTCACGATCCGCGCCTGGAAGGAGATCCCGTGCTCCCCGTCCATCACCTGGGCCAGCTTGCCGGGCATGTAGTTGTCCCAGCGCTGGCCGGTCATGGCGTACAGATCCACCGCGGCGGCCTTGTAGGCAATATAGGGGTTCTTGTACCTCTCCAGCACGGCCATGCCCCGCTGCTTCAGCGTGGCGGCGTCCTGGATGGTGGTGTCCGCAAAGATGGAGCATTTCACGCCCCACGTGGAGATGGTGTCCGCGTCGATGTAGGGGAGACCGCCGTTCACCTTGGTGATGTTCAGCTGATTCACGCCTTCGCCGTATCCAAGGCAGTACATCCGGGTCACCATCTGGGTGGCGTCCATAGACTTTTCAATCTGCAGCAGATTGCGCATGTAGTGGATGCCGCAGCCGGCAGAACTGTCCGCCCGGCGCAGGTTGGCCGTCCAGGGCGTGGTGCTTGTGTCCCATTCCCAGGTGTAGTCCTCCACCAGCACGGCGCTCACGCTCATCAGGGCTGCCAGCAGCGTGCAGTTCTCCAGGTGGTAGGCAAACTGGTCATGGAACTCGCATACCCCCAGCTGCCACCGGGGAACCGTCTGGTGGCCCAGGATGTATTCCAGCACATCCTCCGTGTAGATGCCATCCCCGCCGATCTCATGGGCCGTAAAAAGCACGTCGTCTACCAGGGTGGCGGTCACGTGTTCTAAGTCGTATTCGCTCCATCCATCCGGCTGGTGCTGGGGCATGCCGATGATCCGGTACAGCCCCACGTCCCGCGCCCCGTCGTCAATGTGCACATAGTTGTTCGGCTCGCAAAACGCATGCTTGGGGTCGCTGGTGGGCAGTTGGAAGCTGCCGGTCCACAGGTCATTATGCTTCAGCTCATACCCGATGGCGTCAGCGTTCTCCAGGATTGCAAGCAGGCGCAGATCCTGGCCGTACACCTTCAGCATCCATTCTCACCCCTTCGCCCCGCTGCGCCGCCTGGCTCAGCACCTCCACGGCGCTGTACAGTTCCCGCCCAATGTACACGGCTGCACATTCTGCCTCCATCCGCCAGCTGCAATCCAGGCGGCAGCGCTTGTGGGTCAGCGGGCAGAATGCCGCCGTTTTCTCTCGTCCGTTCATTCAGATCCACCTTCCTGTGGCCCGGGCGGTCACGGCCGCCTGGGCGGTCCCGGTGTCAAAGGTGCCGGCCACGGTCACGCTGCAGGCCCGCTCTGCCACCAGATGGTCAAAGCGCGTGGCATAGGGGAGGGCGCTGTCGTCGCCCACCATCGCGCCAATGGGTGCCTCCATGTTGATCTCCAGGGTTTCTCCGGCGGCCACGGCCATGCCGGCCAGCACCACCTGGCGGCTGCCCACGGTCACCGTCACACCGGTCAGGTCCGCCTCCCCGGTGTTTTTGAGGGTCAGGCTCACCGGCGCAGGCTCTCCCGTGCGCAGCGGCAGCGCCAGCACCGTGTCTGCCCCTGCGGTCAGTGTCCCGCTGGCTATGTCCGGCCACAGGTTGTAGGCGAAGGGCTGGCAGCGGAACCCGATGGAAATGCCACCGTCCGGCCAGCTGCTCTGGCTGAAGGTAATGCCGTCCTCCACTTCCGCCAGCAGGTACCGGTCGGGCTCATAGTCCCAGATCAGACGCCTGCGGCCCACCTTCAGCCAGGCGGCAATTTCCCGGTAGATCCGCAGAGCCTCCGCTTCCGTGGGCGGGGTGTGCATCAGGTACAGGCTGCCCTTGTGGGTCATCACCTGGTGGACGCGCCGGTCGCCAAAGAGTACGTCCCCGTCCCCGCCGCCGATCTCAAAAGCGGAAAAGACGCTTTCCGGGCTCACAGGCCGAGATTTGGCGTAGATGTACACGCAGTCAAAGTCCCGCAGGCAGTGCTTCCCGTCAAAGGCGAAGTTGCACTCCATCATCCGATACCCTCCTTACACAAACACCATGCGGCTGTTCCGTCCGCTCATGCTCTTGGCGGATCTCCGTCGGGTGGCTTGGCTGATATTGGGCTCCAGCGCTGTCCCGAAGGCGTGCCCGTCCAGGCCAATCACCGCCGTTCCAAGGCCTCGCCTCTGCATGGCGTCCGCCAGTTCATCCCCCAGGCGCTCATAATCCAGCACGAAGGCGCTGCTGCCGGTCCCCGCTTCCGCGGCGGCCCGGCTGAGGCTCTGGGCGGCGCTTACCACTTGCCGTGTGTTGTTCTCAATGCCTAGTGCGAATCCTGTAGCATAGAACCGGCCCGCTTCCTCCATCACCCGGCTGGGGCTGGCGATGCCCAGCACCTCCCGGGCGGCGTTGTAGGCGGCCAGAGCGGCGGCCCGGGCCGCAGCCTCAATTCGGCTGCTGCCGTTGCGGATACCCCGCACCATGCCGTCTGCAATGGCGTCCCCCACGGCCTGGAAGCGGGTAGCGCTGCTGCCCCCAATGGCGCTCCACAGGGCCGTCAGGGCATCGCTGCCCAGGCTGGCTGCATTGCCGCGTACCGTGGGCAGGCCCTGGCTGATGCCTGTGGCCACGCCTCCGGAGAAGGCCGCGCCGATGGTCCGCCCGCTTGGGGCGTTCATCCTTCCGGAGGCGGCGTCCACGCCTGCCTGGGCTGTATCCCTGGCGGCTGTCTCTATGTCGCTTTCCGCGTCCTCAATGGCTGTGATCGCCGCGCCGATCCAGTCCGCGCCTAGGGTGCTGCCCGCGTCGGTGGTCATCAGGGCGGCAGCGGCCGCCAGGGCGCTCCCGCAGGCAGCCTCCACGGCCGCGTTCACGGTGGTTTCCCCGCCGGAGATGCCGGCGGCCATCCGCTCCATGGCAGCCTGGTAGGCTGCATTGGCCACGGCGGTCAGGGCGTTCGCAACTGCTTCCCTGTTGTCCTCGCTGCTTTCAATCCCGTCGGCAATGGCCTTGCGCACATAGCCGCCCAGCTCCTTGAACTTGGTGGCACTGGTTCCGCCCAGGCCCAGCACGCCCGTGGATTGCACCCCAAAGGCGGTGCCCAGGGCCGCGATCACCGCGTCATACACCTTGCCCGCAGCGCCGCCAAATGCGTCGGCTTTGGTCTCGTCCAGACCGTCCCGCACGCCTGCCACCAGGTGCTTGCCATAGTCCCTGGTTTTCCAGCTGGTGCCGTTGGCGATGCCCATTTCGTTCATCATGGTCCACAGCACGTTTTTGGACACGTTGCGCACCGCCTGGTCCAGGGTGCCCTCGTTCTCGGTGATGCCGCTCTGCATGCCGGTCATGATGTCCTTGCCGGCGTTCTTGGCTTCCTTGCTTTCCTCGCTTTGGGTCCCGAAGCCAAAGATGCTCTTGATGGCCTCCCAGATCTTCCCGAAGATCTTCTTTACCGTTTCGCAGACGGCATCCACTGCCGAAGCAAACCCGTCCAGCAGCCCCTGCAGGATAAACCCGGCCGCGCTTTGGGCTTCCGTGGAAGGGGAGGCAATGCCGAACACGCCCAGGATGGCCTGCCAGATGTTGCCGAAGATGGTGGTGATGCTGCTCAGCAGCGCGCTCACAGCGCTGCCCAGCCCGTCCACCAGGCCCTGAATCAGGTTCGTGCCCAGGGTGAGCCAGTCCACGGCAGCCAGGCCGTCCCAGATGGCCTGCACAATTTCCGGCAGCCGGGCGGCCAGGTCCGGAATGGCTCCCACCAGGGCTGTGGCAAACTCCACGATCAGCGTAGCCGCCATGGTGATCAGCTCCGGCAGGTTGGCCGTGATGCCGTCCACAATGCCCGTCACGATGGACAGGCAGCTCTCGGCCAGTCCGGACACATTGGCCGTCAGGTTGGCGGCCAGGTAGGTGATCAGCTGGGTGGCCATGGCCGCGATAGGCTCCGCATTGGCCGCCACCGTGTCCAGCACGCTTTGCAGCAGCCCAAAGGCCGCGGGGATGATGGTCTCCGCCAGCTCCGGCAGCGCTACGCTAACGCCGGCCACCAGCTCTGCAAGGCCCTGCTGCACCGAGGGCAGCGCGTTGGTGATCTCCGTGGACAGATTGGCCAGGCCCTCCGTCAGGGAGGCGGTGAAGCCCAGCACGATTTCTCCAACCTCCCCCGGCTGCAGCCCGTCCTTCAGAGCCGTGCTCAGCTCTCCCAGGGAAGCGGTGGCGGCATCCGCCAGGGGCTGGAATGCAGGCACCAGCAGCAGCCCGATGGTGTTGCTCAATCCTTCCGCCACGGCGTTCATCCGTTGCATGCTGTCGTCAAATCCGCCCAGGGTGGCCAACTGCTTGTCGCTGAACACCGTGCCCAGCTTCTGGGCTTCCTCGCCCAGGGCCTTCACGGCGTCCCCTCCGGCCAGAATCAGCGGGTTCAGGTCCTGGGCGCTTTTCCCAAACAGGTCCATAGCGATAGCGTCCCGCTGGGCCTCGTTGGTGATGCCGCCCAGGGCCGTGATGCAGTCCGCAAACACATCCTCGCTATCCCGCAGGTTCCCGTTGCTGTCGGTGATGCTCACCCCCAGGGCGGCAAACTTCTCCTTGGCCGAGTCGCTGCCGCTTCCCGCGTCGCCCATGGCCCGGACCATCCGGGCCATGCTGCCGGTGATGGTATCCACCGAGGTGTCCATGAAGTTGCTGGCAAAGGTCCATTTCTGCAGCTGATCCGCCGCAATGCCGGTCTGCTGGCTCTGGGTCAGCACATTGTCCGCCATGGCTCCCGCGCTCTTGGCCAGCTCATAGCCCTTTTCCGCGGCCTGTCCGGCCCATTGGGCGATCTGTTTCAGCCCGTTCCACGCTCCCTGCAGAGCGGCCAGAAAGCCAGCCCCCAGGGCGCCGGCGGCGCTTTTCAGCCCTTCCACCAGCTTGTCCCGCAGTGCCCCGGCCACGTCGCCCAGGCTCACTTCCATCTCGTCCAGCTTGCCGCTCACGGCGTCCAGCTGGCCCTCGGTGGCAATCTGCTCCGCCAGGGCGGCGTTCAAGGCCTTTTCCAGGTTGCGGGTTTCGTCTGCGTTTTCGCCGTACTTCTCCCGGCACTTGTCCAGCATCTCGGACAGGGTTCCGGTCTTTTCCCTTTGCAGGTCGTACTGGACAGCCAGTTCCTCATAACGCTGGCGCAGGTTGCCCACGGTCTCGCCCTGGGCCTTCATCTCCGCGCTGGTCACGCTCATCTCGCTTTTCAGCGAGGCCATCCGCTGGGCTATGGAGCTCAGCGCCGCTTTGTACTCCTGCTCTCCGTCAATGCCGATCCGGGCGCGCAGCTTCGGCCCGCCTCCGCCTTTTGCCATGGGTTTCCCTCCTCACGGTCTTGGCACGTCCTCCAGGCGCAGCCGCGGCGGCCCGCCGCCGGGCTTATTGCCGCTGCCCGCCATCGCCTGCTTCATTTCCGCCTTCAGCAGCAGCACGGCTCTGGGGCTCATGTCCCAGAAGTCCCGTGCGCTGATGCCCAGGTCGAGCGCGTGGAACATCAGCCACGCCCAGGGGAAGCGCTCCCCGTCCCCGGCGTGGTCTCCCCGTTTTTTGGGTCCGCCTCCGGCAGCGACCGGGCAATGGCCTTCTGAATCACGTCGCTCATGCCGTCAATGGCGCTCACGCTGAACAGCCGGTCAAATTCCTCCCAGGTCATCTCATTGCCGCCGCCGATCAGCGCGCCGTAGTAGAGGGCCTGCAACGCCCTGTGCTTAAAATTGGCCGCTTCCTTCAGGATCAGGTAATAGCCCAGGTCCTTCCCGAAAACGTCCTCATACACGTCCTCGGCCACCCTTGTGGCCTTGTTGTTAAAGCGCAGCCTGTACCGCTGCCCTCCCAGGGAGATGAACATCTCCGGGGCGTCTAGGTCCCGCCCGCGCACGTCATGCGCCACGGGCGGCGGGTTTTTTCCGTTTTCATTCATAAAAAGCGCGGCGCGGGTCACTCCCGCGCCGCTTGCCCTCCTTGATGGTTTTTGGTGGATCAGGTCGTGCCGGTGGGTGTCTCATACACCGCGTCAAACCAGCCCTCGGCCACGTCCGCATCCAGGCTGCTGTAGTCCTCGTCCGCGATGGCGCACAGCAGGTTGTCGTTCAGGCGGCGGTCAAAGCTGCCCTCCACCTTGGGCGTCTGGTATTCCATTTTCTCGCCGTCGGTCTTGCCGCTTTTCTCCATCTCGTAAAACTCGCCCTTGTACAGCCACCACAGTTCCTTGTGCCCGTTGTCCCGGGTGAAGCACAGGCCCAGGGCGCACTTGGCGGGATCTCCTCTGCCGGCGACGATCTGCACGCCGTTGCTGTCGGTGGCGCGGCCAAACATCTGCGCCTGCAGGTCGGCCGAGATGTCGGCCAGGCCCAGGCTCACGTCGTAGCCGTCAATGATCTTCTTGCGGCGCAGCACTTTGTTGCTGGCGTCCAGGCGGCCCTCCCGGTAGCGGGGCTTCAGGCCGATCTCAATGCTTTGCCCCAGCACCTCCGGGGTGCCGTATACAGGCGCGGCCAGCGCCGTATCCTCGGTGGTCATGAAAGAGATATACACGTCGGCAATTCCGTAAAAATAGCCGGGCGTGGAAACGGTATCAGGCATGGGTTCTCCTTTCCGCGCACCTTCGTGCGCCGGGCCTTGCGGCCCCGTATTACACTTCCTGCCAGCGGCAGATGATGGGGATGTGGTATAGCTTGGTGTCCTCCTCGTAGTTCCGCGGACCGCTGTACTGCACCGTCACGCCGGCCGCCTGCAGCGCCTGCACCACAGCCCGCAGATTGGTGTCCGGGATGGCCTCCCGGCTGAAGATGTTCACCTGCACCTGGTAGGAATAGCGGGTGGGTGCGTTGCTGCGGTAGGCATCCGGCTGGCTGCTCAGCTCCTGCCACGTCAGGTAGGTGCGCTGGGTGCCGGCGGCCGGGTGCTGCTGGGCCGGCCAGGGTAGCGGCGCAAGGGCCGCCTTGATCTTCGCGTTCACTCCCATGGGCTATTCCTCCTCGGGCAACGCAGCGGCCATGGCGGCGTTGATGGCGTCCGCGCCCCGTTCGATGGCGGGCCCCATCCAGGGATAGGCGTCCTGCTTGCTGGAGCCGTACTCCTGGACAAAGCCCACTTCCTCATTGCTTGCTTTCTTGCGCCCGTTGGGCTGGCTGCCCGCCGGGTACACGTCCACATAGATGCCGTCCTTAAAGTTCTTTCCTGGAGGAGACATCACAAAGCTCCTTTTCAGGGCTCCGCTGCGCTCGGGTGCCGCCTCTGCCAGCAGGTTGGCGGCCACCAGGCCACCGGCCCTCACGGCCCGGATGGCCCGCTGCTCAAAGTTCGCATTTTCTTTTTCAATCTCCAGCAGGACTTCATCAAAGCCTGTCACCTCAAAAAAAGCCATGGGCGCTTCCCTCGCTTTCCTCCGGCATACGCACCCGGGCTTTGATCTGGATCCAGTCCCGCCGGTAGCCCAGATGGTTGATCTGGATGATCTCATACACCGTATCGCCAAAGAGGATCTCCATGTCATTGCGCAGGCCGTCCCGCCAGCGGATGGTGAAGGTCACCACGTGCTCCATCTGGTGGGCCGCGGCCTCAAAGAACTCGCGCCCGCTCACATCCTTGACGGCCGCCATAGCGGTCATCACCGGATAGGTGGCGCGGATGCGGTTCCCTTCCCCGTCGGTTCTGCCGGTGTCCTCCTGCCGCTGAATCACAATCCGGTGCCTCAGCTCTCCCGCGTTCATGCTCCGGCCTCCGTTCCCTGGGCGGGCGGCGCGCTGCGCAGCTGGTGCATCAGGCTGATCACCGTGGGCGGCACCAGGTCCCGGTCCGCCTCCTGGTTGCCGCGGGTGTCGTAGTAGTGAGTGGCCAGGCGGTACACCGCCAGGTCATAGGAGCTGGAATTTTCCCTGGGGCTGACGCCTGCATCGGCCAGCCAGCTTTTGGCGGCCTCCAGCATCAGCTCCAGGGTGGGGCTGTTGTCCATCCCGCCAAAGTCCATCAGGCCTTCAATGGTCGCCATGGGTCTTGCCCTCCTTCTCGTCCTTGCCGGGCGGCCGGATTCTCTCAATCAGCTGCATGTGCTGCAGCTGCAGGGCGTCCTCCGGCGTTTCGGGATGGAACAGGCGCCCCCGTTCATAGCGGATCCCTCTCATTGTGAAACTGCGGATCACCAGGTACTCGGTGGTCGCCATTGGGCAGCCCCCCTCTCATTCTCCGGCAATGCCCTTCACGGGCACGCCATTGGCCTCGGCCTGGTCCAGCACCCCGCCGATGAAGCCCATCACGGCAGGGGTCAGGGCGGCCCGGTTGGCCGCGCACAACGCCGGATCCGCCACGTCGATGTGGATGCTTATGCCCTGGTTGCCCCGCAGGTTGGCGGTGCAGTGGGCCACATTCACCCGCTGCCCGTTCTCCAGGGCCAGGTACAGCGGCATACTGGGGTTCTGATAGGTGGGAGCCAGCACCGATACGGCTTGCTGCTTGCTCATAGATCTGCCTCCTTACGCCGGGTCTGTATCCTCTGTAACCACCACGGCGGCGGCCTCTGTGGCCTGGGTCACGCCCTCATGGGAGGCCACGCAGTAGTAATAGGTGGTTCCGGCCGCCGTGCCGGCGGGGATGGTGTAGGAATCGCCGGTAGCGCCATCCACAGGCGTTCCGCCGGTGTTTGCGTCTGCGGCATTGGAGAACCACTGGTAGGTCATCACTCCGCCGTTGGAGATGAAAAAGGCTGCCTGCAGCTTGTCTGTTGCGGCGATGCTTCCCGCTACCAGGGCCAGGTCCTCGGGCTGCTGAATCACGGTGATCGTGGGGGCCGGGGCCATCAGCTTGGCCGCCTGCAGGCCGGCCAGCAGCTTGTTAAGCTCGGCCCGCAGCGCTGCCACGGTGCTCACGTCGCTGCCGACATTGCTCTGGTAGGCGGCGGCAGGGATGCCCTTCATCTTCGCGGTGGGCGCAATTTCTACCGTGCCCTTGATCAGCAGCTTGCCGCCGATCACCGTCTCGCTGCCGCCCTTGCCGGTGTAGTTCTTGGTTGCGTGCATGGGTTGCCCTCCTTTTGTTTGGGCCTTTGGCCCTCCCTCAAATGCTGCGGCCGCGGAAAGCCATCTGCCTCCCGCGGCCGCGCCGGTACTGTTCCTTAGGTTTCAGGCACGAAGATCTCCCTGCGCACCACGGTGTCCACGTCAAACCGGCTGACGCCCAGGCGGCTGATGCCGCGCACGTCAATGCGGTTCCGGGTGAATGCCTGGCCGCCGATGTCCGTAGACACCATCTCCAGCGGCATGCGCTCAAACAGCGTGGCGTACTGGGAGAAGTCGCCCACATAGATGGGGTAATACTCGCCCGCGCCGGGGCCCACAGCCTCCACGCGGCTTGGCAGCAGGCGGTTGCTCATCACCTTGATAGGATGGGTTTTCAGCAGCATAGGCGTGCCGCTGGCCGGGTCGGGCTGGAGCAGCGGGCGGCCCAGGCCGTCCACGATGTTGTCCAGGTAATCAAACCCGCTCTGGTTGGTCAGGATAGTGGCGGTCTGGCTGATGGCCGGATCCAGGCTCACGTTCAGCACGCTTTTCAGCTGAGCGATGGCGTTCATGTCGTCGTCGGCAGTGATCGGGCCAGCCACCAGCAGATCCAGCACGGCCCGCAGCAGGAAGTTCTCGGTGAGCACCTGCTTCTTGCCGTACCAACGCGCCAGGTACCCAAACAAATTGGCCGATTCATCCGCCGCCAGTTCCCGGCTTACGGGCACAATCAGGCCGTAGGTGGCCAGGCTGTAGTTTACCGGGGAAAAGGCGGGCTGGTCGTCCTCGGCGATGCCGGCCACAGGGTTCTCCCCGGCCAGCATGGTCAGGCCGGTATCCGGTGCGGTGTCCATGATGCGGGTGCCGCTGGCATAGCTCACAGACTCATAGCCAAACAGATCACGCAGCGGGTTCAGGGCCCGCATGCGCTCCCGGATCTGCCGGTCCACATCGTCTGGCACCAGGAAGCCGCCCTCCGAGCCAGCCGGATTCCCGCCGCTTTCGGTCAGCGCGTCATAGAGCACCTTCAGGCTTTCGTCGCTGCAGGGCTGGGCGGGGTGCACCCGGTTGCGCAGGGCTGTAGCAAAAGCACGGGCGTATTCGTTGCTTTTCAGCATGGCGGTCACGCCGGCCGGCTGCTGCTTTGCGGCGGCTGCCTGGGCCACAGGCTGCTGCTGTTGCTCCTCCTGGGTCACGGCGGCCCGGGCCAGGTTGATGCGGGCCTGCATGGCGTTGATGGTTTCGGTGTGCTGGGTCAGCTGGGCGGCGCTGGCATTGGGATCGGCCATCAGGGCGGTGCCCTTGTTCACCAGGTCCCGCATTTCGTTTTGCAAATTGCGCAGGGTGTCCTTCAGTTGGGTCAGGTTAGGCATGATGGGTTTCCTCCTTCACAAAATTACAGGGCCGCTTTGGCCTGCGCAATGGAAAGCGCAAGGGCGGCCCGCCGGGTATCATCCTTAGAATCTGGCTTCGGCGTCTCCTGGGGCTTCGGCGTCTCCTGGGACTTCGGGGTTTCCTGGGCTTTCGGGGTCTCCGGGCTTTTCTTTTGCTGCGCGTGCAGAATCCGGTCCATGGCGGCCTTCTGCACGTCCCGCATGGAGCACGCAAACATCGGCAGGCCGCGGAAGGCGGCGGTGTTCTTCACCTTGTCCTTGGCGGGCACTTCCTTTTCCGTGGTGTGCACCGCGTCGATGAAGCCAAGCTCCAGGGCCTTGGCGCTGGAAAACCATGTTTCATCATCCATCATCTGCAGGATCTGCTGGTGGGGCAGGTGGGTTTTCTCCTTGTAGGCGCTGGCAATGGATTCCCGGACCTCGTCCAGCATGGCCAGGGCGCGGTTCATCTCCACCCGGTCTCCAAAGGCGATGGTGCTGGGGTTGTGAATCATCATCATCCCCACCGGCGTCATCTCCACCTGGTCGCCGGCCATGGCAATTACGCTGGCGGCGCTGGCGGCGATCCCCGTGATCCGCACGGTCACGCGGCCGGCATACTCCCGCAGCATGTCATAGATCTGCGCAGCCGCCCACACGTCCCCGCCGGGGCTGTTAATGCGCACCACCACGTCCCCGGTGCTGCCCTCCAGCTCCGCCCGGAATGCGCAGGGCGTCACTTCGTCTCCAAACCAGCTCTCACTGGCAATCACGCCCTCAATGGCCAGCTCCCGGCTGCCGTCCGGGTCGTTCTCCAGCTGGTTCCAGGTCCAAAAATGGTTCAATATTCGTTCCCTCCTTCTCAGCGCCCGCTGTCTTTCACGGTCATGCCCTTCAGGATCATCTCCAGCGGCAGCAGGTCGCGGGCCGCCAGCAGCTTCTCCCCGTCGGGATCCGGCGGCAGGTTGTCATCGTCCCGGGCCTCGTTGGGTGTCATCCATCCGCCGCGGATGGCCTTTGTGTGCTTGTCCGCCATGGTTTTCACGTCACCCCGCAGCAGGCTGTCCATGTTGAATCCAAAGTGGTACCCATCGGATACCTGCTCCCAGGTCAGAAGTTTGCGGTCCAGCTCGCTTTCCCACTGGCACACGATGGGAAGAACGGTCATCTGCGCCAGCTCCCGCATCTGCTGCTCGTTGTCGGTAAAGCCCTTGTCGCTGGTGTCGCCCAGCATCCGGGGCGGGATGTTGTACACGGTCGCCACCCGGTTGCGGGTCATGTTCTCCACGCCGATCACGTCGTTGTCCACAGGGGTGCGGTTCAGGGCGTTCACCGTCATTCCGCCGTCCAGCACGATGGCGCTGCGCCCGCTGTCGTTGTAGGCCTGCAGAAACTGCTTGATGATCTCGTTGCGGCGGTCAGCGTTCAGGCCGGTGTTGGGCACGGTCAGCACAATGCTGCTGTTCACGGCCTTGATCTGCTCCATGGTGTAGGTCTTGATGTCGCTGGCGTACTTGATCGTATCCCGCAGCACATCAATGGGCTTGATGCCCTTTTCGCCGTTGGCGCTGATGTTCCGGATCACCAGCATGCTGCTGTTGTGCACCCAGAACTGGTTTGCGGTGTCCCGGGGTGTCACCCGGTACCACATCTCTGGCGCGCCGTCCTGGTCGGTCACCCGCACCGGCGTCACACACCCGGCCTCCAGGATGTCCAGCCGATCCACGCCGCCGGCCATGGTGGGCACCACCAGCGCGTAGGCGTTGCCCTCATTGCCCACCAGCGCCTGCATGGTCAGCCGGAACCAGTAGCTGGTCATCCAGGGGTTGGGGCTGAAGCTCACCAGCTTTTCCAGCGGGTGATCCTTCTGCAGCTCCCGGCCCTTGTACAGATGCAGCGGCAGGCAGCTGAAGGTGTTGGCCACCCGGCTCACGGCCGCATAAATGGCCTCGCTGGCCGTCATGTACCGGTCCGCCCGGGTCTGGTATACGCTGGTCTGCACCCCGGTGGGCTCGTCCCTGGCCTGGCCTGTTTTCCGTTGCAGCCGTTTGAATAGCGGCATGTTTTCCACTCCCTCCAAAAACGGAAAAGCGCCGGCATGGGCGCTTTTGCTAGAATCTGAATACGGTCACATTGGCGGGCACCGTGTCCCCGCACACCGGGGCCTTCTGCATGGATACCGCGTGTGCGTCCAGAAAGGCCATAAATCCGTCGATCTTCCGGTAGCGGTTGCGCTTCACCGGCATCCAGTTTTCCTTATCCCGGTCCCGGTAATCGTTGCGCAGGCGCACATTGTGGAAGTACCAGCGAAGCATGGGGTCGTTGTTGGTGATAAGCCGCCCGTCCAGCAGGATCTCCCGCACGTCCTTCATGGGGTCGTTCAGTGTCAGCGGCCCCTGGCGCACGATCTGGCAGTTGAAGCCCGCGCCCTCCAGCATGCGGGTCAGCCATACGGCATTGGCCGGGTCATAGCCGATGGAGATGATCTCATACTTTTTGCCCTGCTCCTGAAACCACTGGTACACCACATCCTGGGGAATGTAATCCCCCTCGCAGATGGTCAGCAGCCCCTGCAGCGCCCATTCGTAATAGGGGATCTTCTCGTTGTCCATCTCCACCTTCCGCTTGGGCACCCAGCTGTGATGGAGCACAAAGAGGTCCCCGTTGTCCAGGGGAAACTCCAGCGCGGCCGCGGTGAAGTCCTCCCGGGAGCTCAGGTCATACCCGCCGTAGCAGGCGCGGCCGGCCAGGCTCTCCAGGTCCACCTGCTTGCGGTTGCGGTTCAGCACGCTGATGTCCACAAAGCTGGCATCGCTTACGTCCGCCATCACGTTCAGCTGCTTGCAGATAAAGTCCGCCCGCTCCTGGGGCACGTTCTTGCAGCGCTCCCAGTCGCTTTTCAGCTTCTCCAGGTTCAGCAGCACGCCCATGCTTGGGTTGGCCTTTACCCAGCAGCTGCTGTCATCCACATTGTCGGTGCTGTCCAGCTCGCAGATGAAGCTGAACAGCTGATCCGACACGCTGGCCGGCAGCATGCCGTCCTGCATGGCGTCGGAAAACAGGGCGTAGTAGTCCATCAGCGGGCCTTCAATCACCGTGCCCATGGTGGTGATGTACAGCGCCAGGGGCTGGCTGCGCTTGTTCATGCCCCGCTTGATGACGTTGATCAGCTTGTAGTCCCTGTACTCATGGATCTCGTCAAAGATCCCCATGTGCGGGCTCAGGCCGTCCAGCTTGTGGCTGTCGCTGGCCCGGTGCTGGATGCTGCTGTTGGTTTTGTCATAGGTGATGCTGCTTCGGGTCACGTTGAAGCGATTGGCCAGGAATGGGCTGGCCAGGATCTGCCGGGAGCACTCACCGAAAATAATGTTGGCCTGATCCTTGCTGTTTGCCAGCAGGTAGATGTCCGCGCCCCTTTCTCCGTCCTTGCTGGCCCCAAAGGTGGAATTGCCGGCCATCAGGGTGCTTTTGCCGTTGCCGCGCCCCACCAGGATCAGGGCTTCCCGGAAGCGGCGCAGGCCTGTGCGCTTGTCCACCCATCCGTAGATATTGCCCTCCACAAAGCACTGCCAGGGCATCAGCTCCATGGCCTGGTAGTTGCCCTTTGTGGGCGTTAAAAAGCGCTCCATGAACTCAATGGGCCGTACGGCCAGCCGTTCATCAAAGCGCCAGGGGTGCTCCGGGTTTTTTGATTTCTCAATGTCCAGCAGGAACCGGCTGCAGGACGCGCGCACTTTTTCACAGGCGATCAGCCGCCCCTGGGTCACGTCCTGCGCATAGCCGTAAATCTTGGACAGCGCGTCAGCTGTCCGGGAAGGCGTCAAACTCGTCCTCCGGCGTCTGGGCCGCCACCGGCTCCGGTGTATCCGGCGGCCGCTTCTGGCTGGCCGGCGTCAGCTTCAGCTCGCTCAGGTGCTTGCGCTGCTGCTCCATCAGCATGCGTGCCTGCTGGATGCTCTTGTTTTCACGCACGCCGCTTTGCCTGCCATTGTGCCAGCTGATGGTTGCCCCGCGCTTCGCCACGTCCTCATACAGCGTCAGCTTCATTTCCTCCAGCATGGCCACGTCTCCAACGATTCCCTGGCTCACGTCATCCATGCCGCCGGGCCGCTCCTCGCACGCCTGGCAAAGCTGGTCATACATTTGCCGGGCCTGTGGTTTGGAGAGCCTTGCCTTGTGTTCCTGCATCAACCGTTCGTTCATGGCGTTCACCTCTGCTATATCTTGATCACCCGCGCTCTGGGCGTGGGCTGCGGCACTCGCGCGGGATTTCCGCCCTTTTCCGGATGCCGCCTGTTATGACAAATTTTGCACAAACTCCGCAGATTATCAATATCAAGCTCCAGATCCGGCCTTTCGCTGCGCGGAATCACGTGATGCACCACTTCCGCGTCCCGCACTCTGCCATATCCGCCGGCCTTCTTGCGCTCCATGCAGTCGCAGCACAGATAGCTGTCCGCCTGCTTCCGGGCATCGGCCAGCACCAGCCAGGCCTTGCTGTGGTAAAAGGGGTCGCTTTCCTTGTGGTACATCCCGCGCCCTCCCACGAAAAAGAGCGGCCCCGGCGGGTCGCCCTTTGTCAAACTTCACATGCTGATGGTACCACAGCCCGGGACGCGGGAGAAGGGCCTCTGGTTGTCATGTGTCGGCAGGATTGGCGCATCCGGCTGTCAGGGCCCCTGCTCCTGCCTGTTCCAGGGAAGGGACGCAAGCTCTGTGAAAAAGCGGGCCCACGCCCGCTTTGCCGTGTTCAGCTCGCCATGCTGTCCGCCAGGTACCAGTCGGGCAGGGCGGCCGCCACATCCTCCTTGTCGATCTCCATCGCCATGCGCACCCCGTCCGATTTCATCTTACGCACATACCCATAGCTGTACTTCATCCGCTTGGCCACTTCGTTCAGGCTTTCGCCCTTCACATAGTACCGGTGCATTACAGAGCGCACCGTGGGCGGCAGCCGGTCAATCAGCTTACAGCTGGCGTCAATCTCCGCGCATTTCCGGGCAATGCGCTGCTGCACAGCCCTCTGCAGCCGGTCCACCTCAGCCACCAGCGTGCCCACCCGGTCCTTCTCCACGCTGCACCCACCGCCGCCGGTGCTGTCCAGCCTCGGGGACACATTGGTGGCGGCGTCCCGGTACCGCTCAATGTCCGCTTCAATCCTGCGGATGTCCTCATCCGCGGCCCTGCATCGTTCAAATACCTCCATGGCGGTCATACTTCCACCTCCGTGATATGCGCCTTGGCTTTCTCGGCCAGTGTCGCTGCAACTGCCTGCGTGTTGGCTTTGTCGGTGTAAGTCGCGTTCGGCTTAAAGCGGTCACAACTGGTCAGCAGTACCACGAGGGCTAAAAGCAGGATGCCGATGGAAAGAGCCTTTTTCATGGGATGTACCTCCTTCGCATTTCTTCATGACAGTATCTTGTTACCATGTGGCGGCGGTGGATTCTTCACCAGATGGGTCGATCCCAAGAAGTTGATATACTTGTATCCTTTCGGCATGAGTGCGCCATGACACACAGGGCATCTCCCATTTCGCTTCAGCTTGCGGTAGTAGTACACGTTCCCGCACTCCAGGCATTCGTGTTCATAGGGCTTTTTCACACCCTCGCCTCCCCGATCTGGGCCTTGGCCATGGCGGTCAGATAAGCCCTGCACTCCTGCGGCTTTTCAGGGGATCCGGTGACGTGGCAGCCGCCCAGCGCCCCGTTCAGCGGGCAATCGTGGCATTGGGGGATGGCGGGCAGGATAATCATACGGCCCGAGTCGATGGTGTTTTCCAGGTAGTACAGCCGCTTGGCCGCTTCCTTGAACCGGGCGGCCAGGTCCGCCCTGGCAGCCGCCTCGTCCTCATAGGGTCCGCCCATCTCCAGTGCGGGTCCGTTGGCGTGCATCACAGTCATGCGTTTGTAACTCATGTTTCCACTCCTCTCTTCGCGCCTATCGGCGCGGATCATCCGATTACCCGATGACGCAAGCCGCCGCCAGCCCGCTGCTGACGCTCGCGTAGTTGTTGTACAGCGCGCCGGAAGGGTTGATGTAGCGGACGTTGACGGCGTTCGACGGGTTAGGCGACCGCAGCCACCAGTAACATTCGTCCCCGTCCACGTCAACCTTCCGCCGCAAGCGTTGCTCTCCGCTGGCGAAAAACGCATAGGCGCGGCCCTCATCCATCACCCACTGGTTGTCCACCGGGAAGCCGGCCTCCGAAGCCGACAGAAGGAAAATGACATCCGGGATCTCCTCCATGCGCTTGCTGTCGGCGTTGAAGGTTTCCTTGGCCACGGTCCGCAGAACGTCCCGGTCCTCGGGGGAAAAGCCGCCCAGGAACTCCTCCCGCAGCCACCGGCGCACGCTGCTGGTGGCCCACCGGTTGCACCCCCAGGGGTGATTTTTACTGGCATCGTCGAAGCTCCGCCAGAGGGGCGGGTTGCGCATCAGCACGGTCAGGGTGTTGGCCTCCCCGGTGATGGACTGGTCCGCGTTGATGCCGATGATGTCCCATACCAGCAGCCCAAAGGCCGAGTGCTCGGTTATGAGGGACATGCCCGGCGCGGAAAGCGCGACGGCCTCCCCGTCGCGGAGCTGCCGCGCCGCCTGTGAAAAGTTGGTATACGTCATTGGTGATGCTCCTTTCTTTTGTCAGGCCTTCCCCTTGATCGCCTTCATGGTCTTGTAGTTGTCCCAGATCCGCACATGCTGCAAGGCCACCGCGTACTCGCAGCGCGGCAGTTCCCGGATGCTTTGTACCCCCTGCATCAGCCGCACGTCGCGGCGGATCGCGTTGGCCACCGCCTTTTCACAGCCGGGGGCCCGGTAGGATACGCCCAGCTTCCATTGCTCATTTTCAGGTATCATTGGTGTCCCTTTCCGCGCAATATCGGACTGTGCCACACCCAGTGATCCTCATTGCGGCATTCTTTGCATGCGCATTCGTGCCGGCAGTCGGCACAGTCCTGATCACATCCTGGTATCGCGTCTTGGCTGTGTACACAGATGTCGCAGTTACCCACATGACGCAGATCCTGCATCATCCCGTGCCGCTCCAATTTCAAGGCCTGCAGTTCCTCCTGGTAGCTGTCGGCCTGTTTTTTGGTTGCATACAGGGCTGTATCCAGGCGAGCGAGCTGCATCGCTGCATCATCCATCAGCGATTCGCGGCACTCACTGGAGCTCTCATAGATGCCATACCGTGGGCAAAACTCCCCATAACAGAAGGTGGATGCCGAGCAGGCTTTTAGCGCCTTGGCAATCTCATAAATCTTCTCAGACATTCCCGCTCACCTGCCCCCGCATCACGTCCAGGGCCTTGGCCAGCGCCTGGCCATACCGGTCCGCGCTGTCACCGCTCATCTCCGCAACGGCCTTTTTCAGCATGTAATGCTGCTTTTTCACGCCATCCCCTCCCATCCCAGCATCCCGCGCCGCTCCTGGGCAAGCGGATTGATCCACAGGCACTCGGTGCGCCGGGCGGCCCGTTCCGCCATGACGTCCTTGGTGGCAAGCGTCCAGCCGGACAGCATATCCCGGTATAGCTCACAGTCGTACCCGGAGAGCAGCACCATGCCGCTGTGGGCATTCAGTGCGGCAAGCAGCTCGATGTGATCCGTGTCGGTCATTTCGTGCGCATATTGGTGCCTGTTTGCTGTCCGTGTGTTGAGTACATAGGGCGGATCAGCATACACCAGGATCTGCGGGGCATTGTAGGCCTGAATAACTTCAATGGCCGGGCGGTTTTCGATCTGCGCCGACAGCAGCCTCTTGCTTGCCTGTGTGATCCTTGCTGGCATCCCCATCCATTGACGTGCGCACGAACCTCCAACTGCTTTACCACGGTGTTTCCACCCGGTTTGTTCGTCAACGCCAGATCCTATCGCCATGTTGATTTTCACCTGTAACCGCCGCGCCATTTCCACGTCATCCGTTACAGGAGGGGCTGTCCGGCAGTATTCCAGCTCACCACGCGCCCAGGGGGTCAGTTCTACGGCACCAGCCAACTCTTGTGGTTTATCGCGCAGCACCCGGAAATACCGTACGACATCACCGTTAAGGTCGTTAATGACCTCCAACTTCGATGGCTGCTTGTTGAAAAACACAGCCCCGCTCCCGAAGAACGGCTCCACGTACCCCACATGCGGCGGCATAAACCCGATGATCCAGTCCGCGATCCGCCACTTCGCCCCGGGGTATTTCAGGATGGGTTTCATGGTGCATCACTCCTTCGCGTGTTCCCACCGTGCCCACTGGTTGTTTTTGAGTGGGAACAGCGCAACACGTTACGACATAAGCGTTTCAGGCATGCTGTTCCCGTTGTTCCCACGTTCCCACCGGAAAGCGTCTTGGTCCCGGCGTCCTTCTCCGCCTGCTCCGGGTGCTTCAGCAGCCACTCCGTCAGCAGCTCACCCAGCACCTGCATGGCCCTGCTCGTATGTTCCTTTGCCATTCCGTCCCGGATCGCGTCCATGATATTAGCCATATAAATGCTCCTTTCGTATCAAACCCCGCCCGGCGGATCCTCCTCCACCTCCAGCCAGGCCGGCATCTCCACCAGATAGCTCCCCAGAGCCCAGCCATGCCCACGGGACGTTCGGAGTTTGACCCATCCGCCGTCCTCTGTCAGGACCGTTACAAAGCTGCCAGCCTCCAGCGTATACAGCACCGGCTCCGACGTCCCGGGGCCTTCCCGCACATTGAGGTAGCTTCCCGGCTCCACATCAACGTACCTGGTCACCTCCGCTCCGGCGCTGGCCCACACGATCATCAGCAGCCACGCCAGCAGCCCGCAGGCCACCGCCAGCAGCGCCGCACGCCCGGTATGGGGCTTGAAGTCCTGCATCAAGCGCCGGATCTCCCGCTGCTCCCGCCACCATCTGCACACCGCATAAATCATCGTCTCTCCTCCTCTCTCGTATCAGAACGGCATTTCCTCGTCGTCCACCACGGTGTAATCCTGCGGCACAGGCTCCGGCGGTACCGGTCCAGGCTCCGGCGGCACCGCCCCCGCCCCCGGGTGGAGCTCCAGGCGCAGCTGCTCCTCCATGGGGTTCTCCCCGTCAATCATCCGCCTTGGGATGTACAGCACCCGCTCGGCAGGCTTCCCGACCCGCACCCGCTTCAGGGCGGTGTAGGTCACAGTGCCCGGCGGCGGGGTGATGATCCCGTCGTTGCGCATCTGCCGGTACAGGCTGCGTTCCGGCAGGGGAATGCTGTTGTCCCGCTTGCGCAGCTGCTCGCTCACCAGGGTGTAGGCGGTCTCCGGCATGATGTAGTAATACTGGGTATCCATCCAGCCCACCATGCCGCGGATTGGGTCGCCGGTGATGGTGCTGTCCGTCAGATCCCGCACGGCGGCCACGTGGCTGGTCAGCATCTCGCCCAGCGTCCGGATGAAGGCCTTGCTGGGGCGCTCCTCGGCGGCCTCCGCTGCCTGACGGCGGCTGTTGTCCAGCATCGTTTCCCAGGCATCCGCCCGGGCCTGGTCGGCCATGGCCTGGGAGATCCCGCCCTTCTCCACCATGTACCGCAGCATCATCTCAAAGCCGATCGTCAGGCAGGCCACCGCGGCGGGTGCCCGCGAGTGGGCCTTTTTGTGATTTTCCTTCTGCACCTTGCTCCGCAGCTCCACAAAGCGCTCCCGCAGCTGATCCGGCAGCTTGTCCATCTGCGGCAGCAGCCACTCAATGTACCCGCGCATGGCTTTGGCCAGGTAACCCCGGCGGGCGGCCTCCTGGGCGCTGGTCAGCATCTCGTCCATCACCACGTCCCCTTTTTCCGCGTTGATCAGGTAGTAGCGGGCTACGCCGCTTTCCCCGATGTCCGGGGTGCTCTCTCCGCTCAAAATGCTGACGCACCGGGGCGGCGTGTCCTCGCTCAATGTGCGGTCCGCGTTCATCCGCTTGCGGGTGCTGCCGTCCCCAAAGGTCCGGCTGAGGGCCTGGGCCGTGGCTTCCATCTTGCGCCGCTCCTGCACGCTGTGTGTTGGGTGGTAGTCGTCCACCACGATGGGGACATCCTTCAACAGGAAGGCCTTCTTCTGGATGTGGTTGGCCGTGTCATGGAAGCTGGCCGGCAGGCTGTCAAAGGAAAAATCCCCAAAATGGGAAAGGGCCAGGGCGCTGCACACGCTCTTGCCGCAGCCCGTCTCACCTACAAGGAACACGCTGAAGGCGGGCGTGCAGCCGGCCCGCTGCATGGGCTCCCGCAGGGGTGCCAGGTAGGCTGCGGCCAGCAGCGGAACCATCATGTGGTGGCTGGCCCTGTCCAGCAGGCTGAAGCTGCTGATCATGGCGTCATCAAGGGAAATGGCATCAAAGTCCGCTTTGCTGTCTCCTCCGTCCAGGCGGTAGCGCTGCAGGCCGCTGCCCAGCTCCACGCTCACGTCCTCTGTCCCCACGGCCCCGCCCTGGTACAGGAAAGCCCACTTTCCGTTGATCTTCCGCCAGCCGGTATGGGTGTACTCCGTGTAGCGCCGGGCGCATTTCTCGCCCGCGGCCGCCACCACATAGCGCAGGTAGTCCTTGGTGGTGCTGCCCGGCATGATGGTGCCGTAAAATCCCCAGTTGTCCATTACCCAGCCCATCCGGTCATAGCTCTTGCTGCTCACCGTCACCCGTGGCAGCTTCATGCCGTGCCGGCTCCATCCGTCAATCAGGATGGCGGTCTCCACGCTCACGCCGTCGTCCCGCTTCACCTCCGCCATGGGTATGCAAGCGAAATTGCACAGCTTGCGGTGGTTCTCCTGACTCTCCCACTTGCAGATGCAGCCGTCCTCCACACAGAAACCCGGGATGCTGTTCAGGGCATCCATAGCCATGTCCCGGTCCGGGTCGCCGGATCCTTCTCCGACCTCCGCGCCGTCCGCCTTTTCCAGGGCGTTCAGCGCCTCCGTGGTCAGCACCGGTTCCGCTTCCTCCAGCTGCCGCAGGATCTCCAGCCCCCGCTTTTTCTTCACAGCGGTAAATAAGTCCGTTATATCCGCCTTCTCTGGCAGATCCACGCCGCATTTGCGCAGGTCCAGTAGCTTCACGCTGCGGCACACCGGCAGCAGCAGCCTGGCCACCTTCCGGCGGTCATAAGTGCCCGTTTCGTCAATATCCGGAAGGATCACCACATCCGCGCCGGCCAGGGCCTGGGTGTGCTCCTCCCGCCACTTGGTGGCCGTGCCCTTCTTGCTGGCCCCGCCCGGGTTGGTGGTGGCGGTGAAGCCCAGGGCGGCCATGTTATCGGCGTCCTTCTCGCCCTCCACCAGGTACACCGGCTTCCCGGCCTGAATGGCCGCCCGCACTTCCGGCAGCCTGTACAAGGGATGCCGCACCTGGCTGGCCTCATAGACGTACCCGTCCCGCTTGGCCTTGGGATTCTTGGGATCATGCACCCGCTGCAGAAAGGTCTTTTTCCGCGCTTCCCGGCCGTTCTCGTCCGTCTCTGTCAACTCAAAGCGACACACTTCAAAAAGCGGTTTCCCTTGTTCGTCCGTGTAGGGGTACACTTTCACCAGCTCGCCCAGATTCTTGCGCTGCTTGGGAGCCTGCTTTTGGGCCGCGGGCTTCCGGGCCGGATCCGCGTGGCTGGCAGGATAGAGGTCCCTGGGCTGCACGTTCAGCGTGCGCAGGATGTCCTGGTTGCTGCATCCGGCCTGGCAGCAGATCTTGATCGCCCACGCGCCCCGGTTCTTCCCGCGCTCCAGCGGCCCCTCGGTCACGCACAGGCTGGCGGTCTTATCGTCATGGACCGGGCAGCGGGCCATATACTCTCCGCTGGCGTTCGGTCCGCTTTCCACGCGCAGAAGCGCCAAAAAATCGGATAATTCCATTTCCCGGCGCCCCCTTTATTCTTCATCGGTAGCTTCCGCGTTCATCCTGTCCGCAATGGCGGCGATCACCTGATTGGCCTGAAACATCCATTTGCCGTTCAGCTTGGTGGCGGGGATCCATCCGGCCTTGGCTCCGCTGCGAAGGGTGGAGATCTTCAGCCCCGTCAGCTCGCTCACCTGCTCCACCGTCAGGCCCCGGGCCGCCTGCTCCCGCCGCAGGATCTCCTGCAGCAGGTCGGCGTCCACCATCATGCGGCTGCCCAGGCGCAGGCAGGGGTAGCGCCCCGTCTTGATCCCGTTGCGGATCAGCTGCGCCGAGATGCCCAGCGCCTGCGCTGCCTCGTTCGTGGTCATCATCTTCATGGCCGGTTCACGCCTCCCTTCTGCCCAGATCATCCATGGCATCCAGGGTCTGCTGCATCAGGCCGCGGATCTCCACCGCCCGGGCCCGGATGCCCGCCAGGGCCTCCCGCTCGTCGGCGCTCACAGATCCGTCCCGCAGCAGCTCCGCAAAGCCCCATGCCGTGGCCTCCATGTCCCGGAATGCCAGCAGCCAGCCCATGGCGCTCTGCTGCAGCGTTCGGGTGCACGCCTCCTCCTGGCCGTAGCAGTGGGTGAGGATGGGGCAGCACTCCCGCACATGCCGGGCGCGCAGCCAGGGCGTGCCATAGGCCTCAATCATCCGCTGCACCACCGCACAGGGAGGCATGGTCTTGCCGGTCTCATAGTCGGCCAGGCTGTCCACGCTGCAGAACACGGCCTCCGCCGCTCGCTCGCGGCTGCTGAAAATGGGATTCCTGGCCGCCGCGTCCATCCGGGCCAGCCAGTAAAAATTATCGTTTCGCTTCATCATCTGCTCCTGTCTGCTTCCACAACCGGCCATGATCCACGCCATTCCCACTTGCACTCCCCGACGATCTCGTCTGTTTCATCGTCGAATCGCAGGAGCTCACAATCGTCGGTGCTCCCAAGCGGTGGCTTTCCAACCGAGTGCTTACACAAGCTGCACGCCCAATCTGTACAGTTATCCCCTCCATGCTCGCAGAGTTTTTGAAGGTCTCGCATTACCGCTTCCGCCCGCTTCTTCTCTGCCTCGCACTGGGCCTGAAATTCAGCGGCAACGGTGCGCCATTCATCGGCCCGCGCCTGTTGGGCATCCCGCTCCTGGATCAGGCCCCGCACCTCAGCGGCCACTCCATCCATCACATCGCGGAAAGCCTGAGCTTTTAGATTTTCACCGCTAGCATGCAGGGCCCAGTACGCTTCCTGTACTGCCTTCCCGAAGCTCTCATCCATCACTGATCCCTCCTACCTGTCCCATTTCCTGTCAAGCACCCTGCGCCTGTCCCCGTTAGGCGTGTAGCTGCACCCTTCCCGACCCGGGCAGCCGGCGCATCCCCTGGGCCTGGCCTTGTTCCTGACCTCCCTGGCCTTGGCGGCATCTCTTTGCTGCCTGTCAATGGCCATCTCCAGCCAGGGCAGGCGCGTGCGCCCGGTTCCCTGCAGGTGGCAGCGGTACGCTTCCTTCAGCCTGCGCAGCTGCTCCATCTCCACGTGATGGATATAGCAGGGCAAGCGCCCTGCTTTTTCTTCCACAGCTCGTTGCTCCTCCATCCCGGCGTGCTGCATGGTTTCTCCCTCCCGCTGCGTTACTGGCACGTCTGGTACAGCTCGCCGTTTTTCCACAGCCAGGCCATATGCGCGCAGTCAAGCGAATAAACTGGTAATCCGTGGCCTCGTAGTAGGGGACCCCAACGATCCGGATCTGGCTGGCCTCAAAGCCAAACTCCCGGTTGACGGCCATGATCGCCTCCTCCCAGTTCGCCTCCTGGGAGCAGTTGTTTACTTCCCACCGATTCCCATGTGGACCCACCTGGTACGCAAGGATGGCCTCCGGCTTGTCCAGGCACCAGCCGTACCGGGCGTACATGTACACATCCCAGGCCTTCAGTTTCCCGGCCTCCACCAATGCCTCCAGCTTCCGGTATACTTTCCGGGTAGTCTCCTCGTTGTCATCAGCCTCCGCCATGAAATCCTGTTCTGTGATCAAAATGCCGTTCTCGCTTCTCGCCATCCGATCAAAGGCCGCCATAAATTCATCGTACGTGTCAAACTCCCAGCCCCGGTCCTCGTTGAATTTCTCAATGTCTGCCATGTTTTTGTCTCCCTTCCCGCATCCCTGGCGCTGTGTCCGGGATGCAATTCCGTTTTTTGTGATGAGATCTCGTACTGATTGCCATGGCGCAGTGGCGTCGGATGAAATATCCTGAATTTGGAAATTGTGGTACTGTGGAAAGTATACTCCACAATGTGCGGAATGTAAACACCAAAATGACACAATTCACAAATTAATGGAATCATGATGCGCTCTATTTCAAAGCAATGTACAATATTAAAAACAGCAAAGGAGGAGAAGCGGTGGACATATTGAGCACCAGGCTGCGAGATCTGCGTACAAATAAAGACCTGAAACAAAGCCAAGTCGCTGACGCGCTTTCCATTGGACGCTCAACCATGTCGAATTATGAGAACGGGCGGGATATACCGCCGGAAATGATCGCAAAATACGCGGACTTCTTCAAAGTATCCGCTGACTATCTGCTCGGTCTTACAAACGAGCCGCTTCCCAAGAATGCCGATACCGTAAAGCCCTTCCAAAAACTCTCCGTCGCAGATCCCTATGCCTTCACCCTGTCCGACGTGCTGGAATTGGTGGACGCCTTCACGGAATACTACCAGGCCGGCGCGCCCGCGGGCGAAGCGCCCATGCGCTGCATGCGCCGCGTCATGGACGCTATGTGCAAAGTGCTTTCTTCCGCAAGCCGCCACAACATCGCCCAGCTGCTGCTGGCTGTCAATGAGTTGGCTTCCTGCTGCCTGCAGGGAAACGATATGCTCAAAACCTATCTACTGAAGGAGGAGCCCAAATGAAAAAGCTGCTTGCCCTGGCACTTGCCCTGGTGCTCGTCACCTTCTCCGCCGCGGCGGACACCCTTAGTCTTGACCTGGAGACCGCTACCCTGGACGAGCTCCAGGCCGCCCAGTCCATCCTCTCCCAGCGGATCAGCAAGCTGCGCGCCGCAGCGGCCCCCGCCGGCGAGACCATCACCCTCTCCGGAAGCGGCACCTCCATCCTGTCCGGCGTGGAGGTCGTCCAGATCCCGGCCCGCGTCACCATACAGGGTGCCGTCAAGGTCACCCTCACCGGCGGCAAGCTTGACCGCACATTCAACTCCTGGGCGGATGAAGAAGGCTCCTGCGAAGTGCTCACGGAAGCCGGAACCTTTGACGCGCTGGTGGAAGGCAAGGGGGAGTGGACCCTCGCTATTGAGCCCCTGAAGGAAGGCGGCACCATCGAACTGTCCGGCGTCGGACCCTATGTTTCGGACTTCTTCCCGCTCTCCGCCGCCACCATCGTGCATGTCGTCATGGACGCCTCCGCCTCGGATGCCTGGTCTGCTTCCTTGTATCTGCATATGGGCCATCAGTACAGCAACATCGAGGCCTGGGACGAGGAGCTGGTCACCGGTGACGGCCTGTTCTCCGCCCCGCTGAAACTTGAAGGCGATGGCATCGTCAAGCCCGTCGGTGACCGGACCCAATACTATTGGATTGTGGACGTGCCGGCAGGCGCTGAATGGTCCATCACCGTAAAGTGACCTCCGCCCGCCCGGCCTCAGCTGGGCGGGTTTTTTTCTGCCCAAAATCCCCATAATATCCCCTGTAACACTTCCATGGGGTCCCTGTAACACCATGTAACACGTGTGGTGTTACA
The DNA here is from genome assembly GCA_012729115.1 of Clostridiales bacterium. GTDB lineage: Bacteria > Bacillota > Clostridia > Christensenellales > Aristaeellaceae > Limiplasma. The sequence goes on from JAAYDR010000077.1 coordinate 37,796, forward strand.
GGTAAAAGCCTTATTCCTTAAGGCTTTCAGCATTAAAAAACGGCCCTGTAACACTGTAACACTTAAATTTCACATATACCCCATGCTGGGGAATTTATAGGAGGCACACATGGCCACCATCGAGCACCGCAGCCCCTACACCTGGCGGGTTGGCGTCCGGGTGAAGCAGCCGGACGGCACCTTTGACTGGGTGCGCCACAGGATCCGATTTCCGGAAGGAACAAGCCTGGCGGTCATGGAGAAGCGCGTCCAGCTGGAAGCCGCCCAGCTGGAGCTGGCGCTGGAGGACGGATCCCTCCAGCAGCGCCAGGAGCACACCGTGGCCACTTTCGCGCCCGTCTGGTTGGAAGAATATGTCCGACCAAACTGCTCTGAAAACTATCTCAAAACTGTCCGGCATATGCTGGACAAGCACATCATTCCCTCCCTTGGCGAGATCCAGTTGTCCAAACTCACGCCCCTCACCATCGAAAAATTCCTCAACCTGCTGCGCCGCACCCCCAAGGAAAGCACCGCTCTGCCGCCGGAGCAGCGCAAGCGCAAGCCCACGGAAGCGGAGATCCAGCACTATCACGCGCGGGTCTCAAAGCAGGCCACGGATCCCACGCTGCTCAGCGAGCACACCGTCCTGCATTATTACAACTGCCTCAACAGCATGCTGGAGCGCGCCGTGGCTTGGAAGATACTGGCCGAGAATCCCATGGAGACCGTCACACGCCCCCGGTTCAAGCGCAAAAAAATGAAGTTCCTGGACGATGATCAGGCGCTGGAGCTCCTGCGCCGCCTCTCCGGCGAGGAGGACATGTCCTTCCGCGCCGCCGTCCTCCTGGCCCTCACCTGCGGCCTGCGCCTGGGCGAAGTCGGCGGCCTCCTGTTTTCCGATGTGGATTTCAAGGCCGGCACCATCGACATCAGCCGCGCCTACAAATACACCCCGGAGGACGGCAATTTCTATGGGGATCCCAAGTCCGATGAAGGAGCGCGCCTGATCTCGCTGCCCCTGGCTCTGCTGGTGCTGCTGGACGAGACGCGCAAATACCAGGCGGAAGTTGCGTCCCGCCTGGGCGATCGCTGGCGCGGTACCGGCCTCATCGTTTGCGGCTGGGACGGTTCCCCGCTGCACCACGACACGCCCAGCAAGCAATGGCGCAAGTTCGCAGACCGCAACGGGTTCCTGAAGGTCCGCTTCCATGACCTGCGCCATACGCACGCCACCTTGCTGCTCTCTAGCAACATCGACGCCGTGGCCGTGGCCAGCCGCATGGGCCACAGCGATGCCGAAACCACCCTCCGTGAGTATGCCCACGCCCTGCGCAAGCGGGACGTGGCTGCCGCCGAGGTGATGCAGCGGCTCTTTGGCGCCGCCGGCACCGATGCCCCCGACGTTCATCGCCTGCAGACGCTGCATCCCGCCATCGTCCAGCAGGACGTGAAGCCATCAAAATAATCCCGCGCGCTCCGGATCCGCTCCGTCGCCACAGCCAGCACCACATCCAGGCCGGCTCCTTCCTGGCAGCAGATCTGCCAATGCACCGACGAAAAGAAAAAAAGCGGCCGCGCGCAAAGCATGGCCGCTATCATTTTCCCCAAAGTTCCCCACGGTTTTCCCCAATGCCCATTTTCCCCGCTAACAAAAAGAAAAAGCCTTGCGAGGAATCCTTTCCCCACAAGGCTTTGACGTGGTCGAGGTGACAGGATTTGAACCTGCGACCTTTTGGTCCCGAACCAAACGCGCTACCAAACTGCGCTACACCTCGAGAAAAATACTGGAGCCAATAAAGGGACTCGAACCCTTGACCTGCGGTTTACGAAACCGCTGCTCTACCGACTGAGCTATATTGGCGCGTCAGCGAAGCATATTATAACAAACCTCGGCAGCTTTGTCCAGCACTTTTCCTCTCCTTTGCCCAGATCATCGGTTGCAAAAGTGGAAAGGCAAAACCTCCTGTTTCTCACCGCCTGGCTGTCACTCGCTCCCGCACTCCATCCAAAAACAGCCCCGCAATATCAATATCGCTCACCTGGTACAGCATCCGGCTGCCCACCACGTCCTCCACCTCGCTGAGTACGGGGCCGTCCTCATGATAGAGAAAATCAATCCCCGCAAAGGCCAGGGGAGCGCCCGCCTTTTCAAAACGCTCCATCACGCTTTCCGCCAGAGCTTTTTCCTCGGGGGTGAGGCTGTGCAGGGTTACATGGCCGCCCTTCTTGTAATTGCTCAAAAAGCCGTCCTCCGCCCTGCGAAGCACGGCGGCGATGATATGGCCAAACACCACGTAGACGCGCAGATCCAGCCCCGGATGGCTGGCGGCCTGCTGGCAAAGCAGGGGCTGCGGTGCAATGCGGAGGACGGCCTGCTTCCATTCCTCCTCATGATGGACAAGAAACACCCGATCCCCCCCGTGGCTGCAGGCGGGCTTCACCACCAGGGGATACTGCCCTGGGAGGGGCAATGGAAGATCCTGCCCCGGCAGGGAAAAGGAGCTTGCCAGCATGGGCAGTCCGGCCAGGAACTGATGGGTTTTGCGCTTGTCGTTGCACAGCAGGCATACCTTTGCATTGTTAAACACCGGAATGCCCATGGCTTCCAGATGCGCGCTGATAAAGCTGCTTCTCTGGCGGGAGAGCACGGCGTCGGGCAGGCGGTCATCCCCCGGTATCCGGGCGTAGGGCTTGCCTGCAGGACCAATCCCCAGGGACAGCCTGGAGGTGACTACAGGCACAACCTCAAGGCCCCGCTTTTGCCCTTCCACCTTCAGGTGGGCCGCAAAGTCAAGGTTCTGCAGATAGTCCTGTTCATCGTAGAGCAGCCAGCACAGTGCATCCATGCGTTATTTCACCACCTGGGCAATGTGTCGCAGGATTTCCGTGGCCATGTTGACGCCGGTACAGGCCAGAGTGGTCTTGAAGTGGGCGTTGCTGTTCACTTCGCACAGCAGAGGACCGTCCTTTCCAAAGAGCACGTCCACTCCCCCAAAGGCAAGGCCCAAGGCATGAGCGGCATTCAGGGCCAGGGAGGCCTCCTGCGGGGTGGGGGTGTAGGGCTCCATGGAGCCGCCCAGGGTCAGGTTGCTGCGGAAATCCCCGCCGGAGCCTTTGCGCAGGATGGATGCCACCACCCGGCCGCCCACCACGTTGATGCGCGCATCCCGGCCATAGCTCTCCTGCACCAGGGCTTGAAACAGCATCGGCGTGCCCTGCAGGGCAAGCACCTTGCGCCGCAGTTCCTCCAGGTCGTGCATCAGATATACCTGCTGCCCAAAGGAGCCGAAGCATTCTTTTAAAACAAGGGGGAAGCCTAATCTTTGGGCGGCTTCCTCCACAAAGGCCGTGTCCGTGTATCCCACGGCGGCATAGGTCTTGGGGGCCAGAATGGTGGGGGGCATGGGGATGCCCTGGGCCTTCAGGCAAAGGTAGGTGAGGCTTTTATCGTCACAGCGCAGGATGCTCTGGGGGCTGTTAAACACCGGCAGACCCCGCTGAGTCAGCTGCAGGGCCAGGTGGATGTCCTTGTCCCAGAACAGGCAGAAATCATAGCGGGTGGGGTCAAAGGCGGCAGTGTCAACCAGGGGGCTCAGCTCCGCGTTGGTGGCTACTGTAAGTCCCATGCCCAGGTCCCGGGCTGCTGCCAACAGGTAGCCGTAGAGGTCGTCAAACTTATTGGTGCGCAGGAAGGCATTGACCACCAAGAGTCCCTGGAGCATGCGCCCGCCACCCCTTTCCTGTGGGGATTCCCCTTGCCTGGGAATCGCGCCTAGTGTAGCATGGGGAGGGAGGCGTGTCAACGTGCCGAAAATGATGGTTGTTCATAGATTGGACATAAGTTGTCCATCCCCCGTCCATGGAGATGCTGTATAATAGTAGGGATGTCATCGCATACGGCATCATCATGAAGAAAGGAGGTTGTCATGTTTGGGTATCTGACCCTGTCCCCCGAGGGGCTCACCAGGGAGCAGCAGGAGCGCTATCAGATGTATTACTGCGGCCTGTGCCGCGCCCTTGGGGAAAGGTTTGGTCCGGCGGGCCGGGTGATTTTAAGCAATGACATGACCTTTTTGTGCATTCTCCTCACCTCTTTGTATGAGCCGGAGGATGCCGCCGGGGATGGCCGGTGCCTGCCGCACCCTGTCCGTAAGCGGGGTTTTGTGCGCAATCAGTTTACAGACTATTGCGCAGACATGAACGTTGCCCTGGCCTACCACAAATGTCAGGACGACTGGAAGGACGACCGCAGCCTGGCGGGCCGCATGGAGGCGGGGCTGCTGCGTAAGTCCTATGAGCAGGTTCGCCGGCGGTATCCCGACGTCTGCGAAACCATCGAGAGCTGCCTTCATGAGATTGCGCTGCTGGAAAAGAGCGGGCACATCGCGCCGGACGAGCCCGCTCAGTTGACGGCCCGCATGCTGGGGCGGATTTTCCGTCATCAGCCTGATTTTTGGGCGGATACCCTGCAGGGGATGGGGGAGGCGCTGGGGCGCTTTATCTACCTGATGGATGCCTACGACGACCTGGACTCGGATCTCAAGCGCAAGCGGTACAACCCGCTGCGGGAAATGGCCGGGCAGGAGGATTTTGAGACCCTTTGCCAGGAGGCGCTGAGCCTGCTCATCGGCGAATGTGCCCAGGCGTTTGAACTTCTTCCGCTGGTAAAGGATGTGGACATTTTGCGCAACATCCTTTATGCTGGGGTATGGGCCAAGTATCAGATGAAGCAAAGCGCCAAAGAAAAGCAGACCGTGAGGGGCAAGGGCCGCGGGCTGACGCAGAAGGAGGGCCGGGGATGAACGATCCGTATCAGGTGCTGGGGGTTAGTCCCGGCGCGTCGGATGACGAAATCAAGGCGGCCTACCGCAAGCTTGCGAAAAAATATCACCCGGATTTAAACCAGGGCTCTCAGGCAGCTGAGGCCAGGATGAGGGAGATCAACCAGGCGTACACGCTGCTGATCAAGCAAAAAAACGGCAACAGCTATGGAGAGCAGAGGTACAGCCAGACCTATGGAAGCAATGGCTATGGCGGCAGCGGTTATGGCGGGTTCGGTTCCTCCGGCGGGTTTGGCGGCTGGTCCAGCTTTGGCGGATTTGAGGAGTTTTTTCGCACAGCCCAGCGGGCCTATGGCGGCCAGGGCGGGAGTGCCTACGGAAACCGGTACCGCACGGTGGAGTACACCGAAACCGCCCCCGATCTTCAATCCGCAGCCCAGGCCGTGATGTCCGGCCAATACGCCAGGGCTCTGGAATTGCTGGGGGCTGTGTCCAGCCGGCGGGCTGCCTGGTACTTTTGGAGCGCCCGAGCCAACGAAGGTCTGGGCAATCGCATCGCCGCGCTGAACGACGCCCGCCAGGCTGTCCAGCTCAATCCCAATGAGCCGGCCTTCCAGGTGTATCTCAGCCGGCTGCAATCCACCGGGCAGGCCTACCGGCAGCAGGGCATGAGCCGGGGTTTCACCGGCACTCTTTGCGGCAATCCCTGCCTGACGCTGTGCATCGCCAACACCCTGTGCAATTGCTGCTGCAACTGGGGACGCGGCGGATTCTTCTATTGTTAATCGGGAGGCGGAGTTTCCCATTCCCTTGAAGGAGGAACAATATCAATGACTTTCTGGATGAAAATAAAGCAGACACTTCGCTCCCTGATGAATGGCCGCCATGGGCCGGACCAGCTGAATATGGTATTGCTGTGGGTGGGCATGGCCCTGTACCTGCTGGCGGCCATTACGGGCCAGGGCCTGCTGACTCTGCTGAGCCTGGTGATTTACGGAATTTGCGTTTTCCGCATGTTCTCCCGCAACAACGCCAAGCGGTATGAAGAGAATCGCAGATATCTGGTTTTCATAGGCCGCTACAAGACAAAATGGAAGCAGGCCAGGAATCGGTTTCGCATGCGCAAGCAGTTTACGTATTTCAAATGCCCAAGCTGCAGATCCTGGCTCAAGCTCCCCAAGGGTACGGGCGTGGTCACCGTCACCTGCGGCAAATGCCACAACAACTTTACCCAAAAAGGTTGATGCAGCCTTTCAATCATGGCCGCCGGATGGATTTCCCCGGCGGCCTTTGTAATGCATGATTTTGGAAAAGGAAACAAATTCTTCTCCCTAGGGAAGATTCTGCCAGAGGAATACGTCATATGGGTAAGATTCCGGTTGTAACTGCCGGAAAGCAGTGGGAGGGAACGATCCATGAAACGACTACTGGCAATGAGCATCGCAATGATTTTGCTGGTCGGCATGCTGGTACTACCGGCGTCGTCATTTGCGGCGACCCAGACCGGGGTGGTACACGGCGGCTGGCTACGGCTGCGTGCTCAGCCAAACTTTAATGCGTATACCATCAGCAGCTACTATACCGGCACGGTGGTCACCATTCTGGAGACACTCAGCGGCTGGTATCGCGTCACTACCCCGGATGGCAACACGGGTTATATGTATAGCGCTTACGTGAACCTGAGCGGAGGCGGTGGAGGCGGCACCGGCACCTACCAGGTTTGGAGTGCCAACGGCCTGGGCGTGCGCATGCGCAGCGGCCCGGGTACCGGCTACCGTATTTTGGCCGTGTACAGCGTAGGAACCAGCGTGACGGTACTGCAAAAGGGTGCCTACTGGTCCTATATCCGGGTGGGAAGCCGCACCGGGTATATGATGAACCAGTTCCTGGTGAGTGGAAGCACCCCCGTTCCCACCCCTGATGGGAACGCAACCGTGTGGAGCGCCAACGGTTATGGCGTTCGTCTGCGCACAGGTCCCGGCAAGGGATATGCCATCATCGGCGTGTACAGCGTCGGCACCACCGTGAAGGTCCTGGAACGGGGCCCTGCGGGTGGATGGGACCACATCCAGGTGGGCAGCAGGGTCGGCTATATGATGAACGAGTTCCTGCACTACTATGGCTCCACGGATGTAACCGGCGTTACCCTCAATTACAACACCCCGGTAAAGGGGAGCGAGATGAAGGCAGCGTCCATCACTCCCTATGGCGCTACCGTGAACTATCATTGGTTCGTGGACGGCACTGAAGTTTCCACCAGTTCCACTTATGTGGTCAGCGTTGCCGATGTTGGCAAGCACATCAGGCTGGTAGTGACAGGCAAGGGCTCCTATACCGGCAGCGCCAGCGTCACCTCCCAGAACGCTGTGCTGGATAGCGGCGAGATTACTTCCGTCACCCTCAACACCATGGATCCTGTGGTAAGCAATGTTCTGAAGGTGCAAGATCTGCAGCCTGTCGGCGCATCGGTTCAGTATCAGTGGTCGGTGGACGGAGTGAACAAGGGAACCGGGGCCACCTATACCGTACAATCCGCTGACCAGGGCAAGCAGATCAAGCTGGTTGTCACCGGCAAGAGCCCCTTCCATGGAACCAGTGATGTGACCACCAATCCTGTGCAAGTCACCGGCTCGTTAACGTCCGCCACCATCGTGAACGACACCAATCCGGGACTGTCGATTCCCAATGTGGGTGACAAGCTGCGCGCCACCTATGAGCCGGCATTGGCCACGGTCCGCTATGAGTGGTATGTGACCGACGGCGTCAACCGGGTCAAGGTGGGCACCGGATCCACTTACACGGTCACCAAGAATGATTACAACAGGTATGCAGGCGGATACATCGAACTGGATGTCTATGGTACCGGCGCTTACATGAGCGTTACGGATCCCCAGACAGCTAACACTGACCCGATCAAAGATCTCCCGTTGCTGGGCTCCGTCACACTAAACATCACCAGCCCCAAGGTTGGCAATACCATTGAAGCCACCGCCAAGCTGAAAAACGGTGTGGAGACCACAGATGTACGGTATGTCTGGTACGCGGACGGCGTGGAAATCGCCGGGGAAGTTTTGGATACGCTGACCGTGGACAGCACCCTTTTGGGCAAGGTACTGAAGGTTCAAGCCATTGGTGATAACATTGCTTGCGCCGGAAGTGTTACCAGCGGCGGCACGACTGCCGTCAAGGGCGTCATCAATGGTGTGACCATTGACAACACCAGCCCCGAAGTGGGGGATATCATGACGGCCATTGTTGATCCCGCAGAGGCGACAGTAACATACGCCTGGTATGGCGGAGCCGAGATTTCCACCATGAAGAAAGTTGGCGAAGGAAAGACCCATACGGTCTCTCTGCCCGAGTACAGCAGTGGATACCGGTATTACAAGGTGAAGGCCACCGGAACGGGCGCATATTCTGGCAGCTCACTGGAAAGCACGCCCACCAGCCCGTCTGTACCTGCTCCCTTCTCTGTGATGATGGCCATGGCGGCTGAAGAAGGCCTGACGCTAGATGAGAACTTCATGCAGATCACCACGGATGCTCCCACCGGCAGCGACGAAGGCGCAGGGGAACCCACTCCTACGGGCAGCGACGAAGGCGCAGGTGAACCCACTCCCACCGGCAGCGACGAGAGCGCAGGGGAACCCACTCCTACCGGCAGCGACGAGGGTGCGGGAGAACCCACTCCCACCGGCAGTGATGAGGGTGCAGGAGAGCCTGCTCCCACAGGTAGCGGCGAGGGAGCAGAAGAACCCACCGCCAGCGACAGTGCTGAAAGCAGGGCCTCCCTGGTCACCGATCCCACTCCCACAGAAACCTATCAGGTGTTGCTGAGCAATCTGCATCCTGAGGTGGGTGAGGAGTTAGCGGTAACCCTGATCCCGCCCCTGGAGTCGGGCGTGATGGTCCGCTATGAATGGTACGTGGGCGGCAACCGGGTCTACGAACCCTGGACCAGCACCTATATCGTGAAGGAAACCGATGCGGGACAGCAAATCATGGTGATGGTTTTCATTGGTGATCAGTTGGAACCCGTCACCGCCACTGCGCAGGTGGAGGAGGCAGCCAGTCTGCTGTCTCCCCCTTCCGGAGTGGATGGGGAAGCGCCGGTGCCGGATGAATGGGTAACCGGAGAGTAAACAAAGCGCCCGTGCAAAGCTGCACGGGCGCATCTTTATGCATTTTTAGCCCCGAAGGCCCTTTGCCACCGCTTCTGCGATGCTCTGATCGTCCAGTTTGTAAGCCTTAAGCAAATGGGCGGGCTTGCCGCTCTGGCCAAACATATCCTGGACGCCCAGTTTGGTGAGCTTCACTCCATCCAGGTTGACCATGGCAGCGGCGGCGGCGTCTCCCAAGCCGCCGATAACATTGTGCTCCTCCACGGTGAAGATATGGCCCACCTTTTTGGCCAGGGCCTGTACCCCTTCCTCGTCAAAGGGCTTGAGGGTGTGGGCATTAACCACCGCCACGTTCATGCCCTGGGCAGCCAGAAGCTCGGCCGCCTTCATGCTTTCCTCCACCATTACGCCGCAACACAGCAGGGCGGCGTCGGTGCCTTCCCGCAGGACATTAATTTTGCCCAGGGTGAAGGGCATATCCATCTCGAAGATGGTCGAGGGCAGACGGGCCAGGCGGATGTACACCGGGCCCTTGATGGCCAGAGCTGCGTCCATGCAGCGTTCGGTTTCATTGGCATCGCAGGGAACCAGCACGGTCATGTTGGGCAGGGCCCGCATGATGGCGATATCCTCGATGGCTTGATGGCTGCCGCCATCCTCGCCCAGGGTAATTCCGGCATGGGTAAAACCAAACTTCACGTTCAGCTTGGGATAGCAAACGCCGTTGCGGATCTGGTCATAGGCGCGGCCCGCAAACACCGAGAAGGTGCTGCAAAAGGGCAGCAGTCCTACGTTACTCATGCCCGCGGCCATGTCCACCATATTGGCCTCGGCAATGCCGCAATCAAAGAAACGGTCCGGAAACTCTTTCTTGAAATACTGGGTCATGGTGGCTCCCGCCAGATCTGCGTCCAAAACCACCAGTTCCGGATGGGTATGCCCCAGTTTCGCCAGGTATTCTCCGTAGGCTACTCGGGTCGCTTTCTTCTCACTCATTGCTTATCCCTCCAGTTCCTGCAGGGCGCGAAGCCGCTGTTCCTCGTTGGGTGCTTTGCCATGCCATCCGGCGTCGTTCTCCATAAAGCTGATTCCCTTGCCCTTTGTGGTACGCAGGCGGATCAGCTTGGGGACACCGGGCTTGTGGGGCTGCTTCAAGGCAGCCAGCACCTGGTCATAGTCGTTCCCGTCGGGAACCTCAATGACATCCATGCCAAAGGCGGCAAACTTGGCGCTGACGTCACCCAGGCTCATCACCTCGTCGTTGCTGCCGTCAATCTGCAGACCGTTGTTGTCAAGAATCACGGTGAGGTTGTCCAGGCGGAAGTGGGCGGCGGCCATGCACGCTTCCCATACCAGGCCCTCCTGGGATTCGCCGTCCCCGATAATGGTATAAACCTTAAAGTCCTTCCCCGTAGCCTTTGCGCCCAGTGCCATGCCTACGGCAATGCTGATGCCCTGACCCAGGGAGCCGGTGGAAGCGTCTACGCCGGGGCAGCGCTTGCTGTCAGGGTGGCCCTGCAGGATGCTGCCCAATTGGCGGAAGTTTGCAAATTCAGCGGTGTCAAAATAACCTCTCTCGCCTAGCGCGGCATACAACCCAGGGGTGGCATGGCCTTTGGAGAGCACCAGGCGGTCCCGGTTTTCCATGGTTGGGTTTTTGGGGTCGATGTTCATCACATCGAAATACAGTGCTGCCAGCGTTTCCACAATGGAAAGTGAACCACCCGGGTGTCCGCTCCCCGCAGCCGCCGTCATGTTGATGATGTCCCGGCGAAGCTGGGTGCAGAGGGCTTTGATCGCGGCATCCATGATCCTGTTCCTCCGTTCGCAAAACATTTAAGAGACTTGTTCTCCATGGTATGGTACCAAGACCGGCATACTTTGTCAATTCCTTCATGGATTCCGCTTCGCTCAGTAGGTCTTGCGCTTCATGGTGGAGCGAATGCGCGGGGAGAGGTACCGGGGGATGACAGCCTCACTGTCTAAGTCCGGGGCTTTTGCGCTTGCCCGTTCACGGAAGGGCTGCGGTTCATTCACAGAAACCGGTACAGGGGGTTCTACCTCCAAGACAGGGGGTTCTACCTCCGGGACAGGGGGTTCTACCTCCGGGACAGGGGGCGGCGTCTGTGGAAGAGAAGATGGCTGCGGCCGTTGGTAGGACGTTTGGGAAAGGTCCGGCGTCAATGGAGCGGTAGCAGGAGCCGCGGTCTTATCCGGGGACTCTGCAGGGGTGGAGTTCAGCCAGGAGTAGGGTTTCTCCGATCCATAGGCGCGATATGGGTTGGGCTGGCGCGCGAAGGATACGGGCGGGGGTGCGGCATCTCCAATATCGGACAAGTATGCGGGCCTGCGCCGGGGATCGGGTTCCGCCGGCATCCCCCGGTCCGTGTCGTCCAGGACGGTGTAGGGATTGCGGTAGCTTATTGGGCTGGGTTCATAATACCCCTGCTCAGACCGCCGGATGGCGCTGTAGAGCAGTAGAGAACCTACCAAAACGAGGCCCGCACCTGCGCCCAGCAGCGGGCCTTGATTTCGGAGGATGAAAAGCATGGCTTGGTTGAGCCAGTTCGCCACCTGGCTTCGGCTGGGGACTTCCAGAGAACTGAGGATCAGCCGAACCTGGTCGTTGTCAATCATGGGCAGCACCAGGGCTACGAAGGCAATCAGCACGCCCATGATGCCCACACACAGGAACAGCCAGCCCATAAAGCGTTGGAATTTCATGGGAAGATTCCTTTCCATGCGTTGTGATTGCATCCATGCTTCCTTTCTAGATCAAGGTTCCTTTTTCCTTCCCCATATGGGTTTTTCTGCCGGGAAAGGAAGTTGACGGAAAACAAGGAATGTTGTATCGTACTGATGGAATGGTATCATCGCGGGAGAGTTTTGTTTACACTTGCCTGGGCCCGATCGGAGGATTGGAGGGTTTGTTTTTATGGAAAAATATCGCCTGACCTACAATGTGGATATGGTTTTCTGTATAGATGCCACAGGCAGCATGCGGCATGTGATTGACCTGGTGAAGCAAAACGCCCTGAGCCTCTATGAGGACATCACCAGGGCCATGGAGAAGAAGCATAAGGTCATCAGCCGGATGCGGGTGCGGGTGATTGCCTTCAGGGACTACGTGGCCGACGGCGAGGAAGCCATGCTCAGTAGCGACTTTTTCGTGCTGCCGGATCAGGCAGAAGATTTTTATGAATGTGTGAACAGCATCACCGCCAAAGGTGGCGGGGACATTCCCGAGGACGGGCTGGAGGCCCTGGCATATGCCATTAAAAGCGAATGGAGCCAGGAAGGGGTGAAGAAGCGGCACATCATCGTCATGTGGTCGGATGCTCCCACCCATGAGTTGGGGCATGGTCGCATTGCTCCCTGGTATCCCGAGGGCATGGCCGAGGACTTTGACGAGTTGAGTCTGTGGTGGGAGGATGAGCAACTGGGCGGGTCCATGGATGAAAACGCAAAACGCCTGCTGATCTTCGCCCCTGATGCACCCCAGTGGAGCCGGATCTCCCAGGAGTGGGCCCAGGTGATCCATGTGCAGACGGTCAGTGAGGGGCTGGAGGAAGTGGAGTATCAGCAGGTGCTGGATGCCGTCTGCAACACCATTTGAGCCGGAGGAGTGCGCTGCCTTGGAAGTCTCAAAAGCGCCGGGAGATTTTCTATCCGGCCAGTCCATCTGTGTCAGCCATGCGGTCCTCCCTCAGGCCGGGGAGGACAGCTTTTCGCTGCGGACCCATGCCCGGGGCGGTTATCTTTGCGTGGCGGACGGCTGCGGAGGCCTGGGCTCCAGGCGTTATGCCAGGATGGGGGAACGTACAGGCGCTTATTTGGCTGCCCGCCTGGTAACCCAGGAGGTGGAGCGGCTTCACCAAAGCCTTTTCCCGCTGCCGGCCGGCAGGGAGGCGGGGCAGGCCCTGTGCGTCAGCCTGGCGGCGCTCCTCTCCAGGAAGCTTCGTGCCTTTGAAGAGGAACACAGCGGGGGGCGGCAGGTGCGGATCGTGGGCCGGATGCAACGGGCCTTGCCCACCACCCTGTGCCTGCTGCTCATGGAAAATACGGCCCGGGGCCTGGACTGCCTGTTTCTGTGGGCAGGGGATAGCCGGGGCTACCTTTTGGATTTTCAGGGGCTCCATCAGTTGACGGCGGATCATACCAGCCTGCGGGCGGACGCCATGGAGAGCCTGTACCGGGATCTTCCCCTGACCAATGTACTCAGTGCGCAGGATGCGTTTTTCATCAGCGGCAGGAGAGTGCGTGTGAAGGGGCCCTGTGTGGGGATTGTGGCCACGGACGGAGCCTTTGACTCCCTTCCCAACCCCATGGAAATGGAATGGCTGCTGCTGTCCACCCTTCATGGGTCATCGGATCCGGAAAGCTGGAAAAGGAAGCTGCACAACCAGCTGGCCAAGATCGTCTCGGACGACTGCACCCTCCAGTTGGCCCTTTACGGATACAAACGTTTTGAGGAGCTTCGGGAGGGGATGGAGGGGCGGCGGCTCCTGCTGCAAAAGCAGTTTATCACGCCTGTACGCAGGCGCAAGGCGGATCTACCCTTTGCCCGGGAACGCTGGCTGGCTTACATGCCAACGTACGACTGGACGGAAAGGACGGCGCAGGGTGAACCGGATTGGCGGGTATGAACCTTTGACAGAAATGAAAACCGTGGGAAGCGGGAGCGCGCGGTGGTGCATTGCCCGCCGGGAATACCAGCGCTTTTTTCTCAAGGAGTTTCTATCGCCGGTCTATCCTTCTTCAGGCAGAGACACCCCTCTGACCCGCAAGCAGGTGGAACGCTGCCAGGCCTTTGAACAACGCAAGAGGCGCATGTACGCGGCCCTTTCCTGCGTCATCGGTGAAACGTTGGTGCCGGTGCTGGACTTTTTCCGCCATGAGGGGCGGTATTATGCCGTCAGCGAGGAGGTGCCCCGGCCCTATATCAGCGGGGAGGAGGCGGCAGGGCTCTCACCCAGGGAGGTTCGGCAGGTGCTTCACGAGCTGGCGGAATGCCTGAGGCGCCTGCACACCCAGGGGATCATTCACGCGGATCTCAAGCCGGAGCATCTGCTGCTCACCGGACGGGAAGGGCGATACCGCCTGCGCCTGATTGATCTGGACAGCGGTTTCCTGGAGGAGGCGCCGCCCAGCGGGGGGGAGAACATGGAGGGGGACCCGGCCTACCTGTCGCCGGAGGTTTTTTTGCGATTGATGGGGGAGGATGCTCCCCTGACCACCCGGCTGGATACCTTCTCCCTGGGCATTGTAATCCATCGCCTGTGGACGGGAGAGTTGCCGGCTTTTGACCTGGATAAGTATGCCTACCTCTATGAGGCGGTGCTGGCAGGAGGGGATGTGCGCCTGTCCCCCAGGCTGCCGCTGGCCTACCGGATTGCGGTGCAGCGCATGCTGCGCAGGGATCCGCTGGAGCGGCCCTCCGATGAGGAGATTGCAGGGCTTTTTTACGCGCCTATGGGGGAGAGCGGCACAGGGATAGAGGAGGAGGGGCCGCTCAACGGCCTGAGCCGGTATTTGAAAAAATAGACCCTTATGAAAGATAGCAACAGGCGGGTTTGCCAGGCGGCAATCCCGCCTGTTTTGCCGTGCAGAGCGGGGGGGCGGCTTCACGGCACACGCTCTACAGACCCTGCATAGGATGGGGAAAGAACTCCCGGCGATTTGCAGCGTCGGTACGAGGTGAGGAAATGGAAAGACTTGTATCCCTCAGTGGCCTCAAAACGGGGGAAAGCGCAATGATTACGGAACTTCTGGCCCAGGGAGCCATGTATGCAAGGCTGCTGGACCTGGGCTTTACCTGCGGCAGCCGGGTCTGCTGCCTCTTTTCCTCCGCCTTGGGCAATCCCCGGGCCTATTGGGTACGGGGAACGGTCATCGCTCTGCGCCACGCGGACGCCGAGCTGGTGCTCTGCGAGGCGCAGCCGGGAGAGCCGGAGGGAGAGGCATGAGGACGGATGCGGCATCAAAACCGGGCCTGCAGGTGGCGCTGTGCGGAAATCCCAATGTGGGGAAAAGCACAGTGTTCAACGCGCTGACAGGGCTCAATCAGCATACGGGCAACTGGACGGGAAAAACGGTGGAGACTGCCCAAGGAAAGGTGCGGGGAGAAACGGCCCGATGGATCCTGACAGATTTGCCTGGTACATATTCCCTGCTAACCGGCTCCCCGGAGGAGGAACTGGCCTGTGATTTCCTGTGCTTTGGCCACCAGGATGTGGCCATCGTGGTATGCGACGCCACTTGCCTGGAGCGGAACCTGAATGTTACACTGCAGGTCATCCAGGTTATCCCCCATGTGGTGGTATGCCTGAACCTGATGGATGAAGTCAGCCGGATGGGGGGCTCCATTGACCTGGCCGGGCTGGAGGCGCTGCTTGGGGTGCCGGTGGTATCCTGCTCGGCCAGACGAAAGCAGGGGCTTGGGGAGTTGAAGCGTCGGGTGGAGGAGATTGCGGCCCAGTCCCCCCAACACTCCAGCCGCAGCCCGCTTCTTGTTTACCCGGTGCCGGTGGAGGATGCGATGATCAGGCTGCTGCCGGCTCTGGAGAAGGCCTGGCCTGGCAATTGCGGGCTCTCTTTCCTGGCCCTCCGGCTGCTGACTGCCGGTGAGGACCAGCTTCATCGCCTGCTGGAGCAATGCGGAAGTGAGGAGCGGGGCGGACTGCAGGAGGCTGTGGCCGCCGCCCGGGAGTCCATGAGCCTGGCCGGGTACTCACCCCAGTGCGCGGGGGCCCGGGTGATCTCAGCAGGGTTTGAGGCGGCCAAGGCCCTTTGCGCCCGGGTGGTCCATAGACCCTGTGCCAACGATGCCGGACATGATCGCAGTCTTGCCATGGACCGGCTGCTGTGCAGCAAGAGGGTGGGTATTCCCGTGATGCTGGCCTTGCTGGCCTTTGTATTCTTTTTAACCATCTCCGGAGCCAACGGACCCTCCGCCTTTTTGTCCGCGTTCTTTTCCCATCTGGAGCCCAGGCTGCTGCATTGGCTGCAGGGCCTGGCGGCCCCGGAATGGTTGCAAAGCCTGCTGATTTCCGGTGCATACCGTGTTACCACCTGGGTGGTGTCGGTGATGCTGCCACCCATGGCCATCTTCTTTCCTCTGTTTACCCTTCTGGAGGACTGGGGCTTTTTGCCGCGGGTGGCCTTTAACCTGGACCGCTGCTTTCAGGGCTGCAAGGCCTGCGGAAAACAGGCTCTGTGCATGTGTATGGGGCTGGGCTGCAACGCGGTGGGGGTGATGGGCTGCCGAATTATCAACAGCCCCAGAGAGCGGCTCATTGCCATTGTGACCAATGCCATGATGCCTTGCAACGGAAGGTTTCCCACCTTGCTGCTGATGATGAGCCTGTTCTTCATTCCGCTGGGCGGCTGGGTGGGCACGGCCCTTGGTGCGGTGCTATTGACAGGGGTGCTGGCTTTGAGCGTGGCGGCAACCTTGGGGAGCGCCTGGATTCTTTCCAGAACGGTTCTGAAAGGAACCCCCTCCACCTTTGCGCTGGAGCTTCCGCCCTTTCGCAGACCCAGTCTGGGGCAGGTGCTGGTCCGCTCAGTGCTGGACAGAACGCTGTTTGTCCTGGGCCGCGCGGCAGTGGTGGCCGCGCCCGCCGGGCTGGTCCTCTGGTGCCTGACCCATGGCAGCTTGGGCGGCCAGACCCTGCTGACCCATGCCGCAGGAAGTCTGGAACCTCTGGGGCGGCTTATGGGCCTGGACGGGGTGATTCTGTTGGGATTCATCCTGGGCTTTCCCGCCAATGAGATTGTGATGCCCATCATCCTCATGACCTACCTGGCCCAGGAAACGCTGGTAGAGCCCCAGAGCCTGATGACCCTTAAAATGCTGCTCACTGAGCAGGGATGGACTGTCTGGACGGCTGTAAACATGGTCTTGTTCTCCCTGTTTCATTGGCCATGCTCCACCACCGTGCTGACCATCTATAAGGAAACCAAAAGCCTCCGCTGGACCGGTCTGGCGGTGCTGCTGCCTACGGCCATCGGCATGGGGCTTTGCATGCTGCTGACCCTGGTGAGGGGTTGGGTGGGGGGATGAACGCCTGCTTGCATTGTTTTCCCTGGCGTGATACCATCAGGGGCAGGTGTCTGGCAGGGAGGAGAATGTTCCATGGAGGATTTTGCCACGCTCGCGATTCAGGAACTCTTGCATCCGGAAGGCTTTGACTGCGCCTGTGGGCGGCATCACGGCACAGGGCTTCGCCATTTCATTCTGGGAAATGGCGCGCTGGAGCAATTGCCCCGGGTATTGCAGACAATGTCAATCCGTCGGCCCTTTGTGGTCAGCGATTCCCATACCGACCCTGTGGCGGGTGAGAAGGTTCGCATGCTGCTTTTGGCCGCCGCCATCCCCTTTGCCTCCTACAGGTATCCCCCCAGACCCCATGCCATCGAGCCGGATGAAGCGGCGGTTGGGGCCTTGTGCATGGCCTTTGATCCTGCCTGTGACGCTTTGCTGGCGGTGGGCTCCGGTGTCATCAACGACTGCTGCAAGGTGGCGGCCCACGCGCTGGGGCGGCCAAGCCTGGTGGTAGCCACCGCCCCCAGCATGGACGGCTATGCCAGCGACAACGCCAGCATGATCCAAAACCGGGTGAAGGTAAGTCTTTACAACGCATGCCCTGTTGCCATCATTGCCGACACCTCCATCCTGCGCCAGGCGCCGGAGGCCATGCTTATGGCAGGTTTGGGGGACATGCTGGCCAAGTATGTGTCCCTGTGCGAATGGCGCATTTCCCATCTGGTCACGGAAGAGTATTACTGCCCCCAGGTGGCGGCGTTGGTGCGCGGGGCCTTGTCCCGGGTTCGGGAGTATGCCCCCGGGCTGATGCGCAGGGAGGGGGCCGCCATTGACAGTGTGATGGAGGGGCTGGTCATGAGCGGCGTGGCCATGAGCTTCGCCGGGATTTCCCGCCCCGCTTCGGGGCTGGAGCATTACTTCTCCCATCTGTGGGAGATGAAAGCCCTGCGAGGCCTGGCCCAGCCCTCCTTGCACGGAATCCAGGTAGGGGTGGGTACCTGCCTGACCCTGAAGCTCTATGAGCACATCAGGCAGCTTACGCCCAGCCGTGCCAAGGCGGAGGCCGCCATCCGGGCCTTTTCCCCTGCTGCGTGGGAGAGGGACCTGCATACCCTGTTTGGAGAGGACGCGGCCCAAAAGCTTATCGCCCAGGAAGCCGTGGAAAAGAAAAACGATCCCCAAAAGCATGCCCTGCGCCTGCAGCGATTGCTGGAGCACTGGGAGGACATCCGGCAGATCATCCGGGAGGAGCTGCCTCCCCTTGCGGAAATTGTCACATTGATGCAGGGCCTAGGCCTGCCGCTAAAACCGGAGGATATCGGCCTTACTCCCAGGGATGCGGCGGAGGCCTTGTTGGGCTCGCGCAGCATTCGGGACAAATACCTGACCTCCTCCATGCTCTGGGACCTGGGCGAGCTGGAGGATTTTACCGCATATGTGTAAAAGCGCGAAAACCGGCAAGAAATCGGCAAAGCGCATCGTTAGGTACGATAGCGATTCATTGATCCATGGGGATGGATACGAAGGAGGCCGTTCATGACTCGGTTGACCACATCGCCCGTTCGCAGACTCGTGTCCCTTGGACTTTGCCTGCTGTTATGCATGGCGGTGCTGCCGGATTCTCCTCCCGCCGCGGCTACGCAAGCCTCCTATGCCCAAGCCGAGGCACGCTCTCAGGTGGTGCGGGTGCTGCTCAGCCGCCTGGGCGTCACCGACCGGATGGACATCGTCCTGGACGGGGTGTACAGCCTGGGGAACAAGGGCGAGGCCAGCATGATTTTTGACCGGGGCAGCGAGCTCACGTTTCTGCAAAAGAACGGCTCCCTGTATGTGTATTATGAGGGAATGAGTTTCAACGCCGGTGCCGGACTGTATCTGACCCGCTACCAGGGGGAAGAGGGCAAGGAAAACGGCATCCGTCTGGCCGGGCAGCCGGCTCTGTACGAAGGCGATTTGCAGTTGGACATTGATGGGGAGAATATCCGCCCCGTTTTGCACATCCACGTGGAGGATTACCTCCTGGGTGTTTTGCCTTATGAGATGAGCAACGACTTTCCCCTGGAGGCGCTCAAGGCGCAGGCGGTCACTGCTCGCACCTATGCCCTGCGCAAGCAGGCCCCCTCCAAGCCCTATGATCTGGTGGACACCACCAATGACCAGGTGTTCAAGGGCAGGCTTGAGGGATATGACCGGGCGGCCCGGGCTGTGGCGGAAACCCGTGGGCTGTGCGGTTTTTACAAGGACAAGCTGGCGGAGTGTTTTTACGGAGCCAGCAACGGCGGTCAGACCGAGTTGGTGGAGCATGTGTGGAAAGGCGGCGGCGACTATGGCTATTATGCCATGACCGACGATCCCTACGACATGCAAAACCCCGCCAGCCTGATCAAGTCCGCCACCATCCGCAAGAAGCCCGGCAAAAATGAGGTGGTCAGTTTCGGTCTCAGGGCCTTGCTGGTGAAGAATCTGGCCCAGGAACTGGAAAAAAGGGGCTATGACCCGGCCCCGGAAAGCCTGCGGGTGGACGAGGTACACGCTGTTTCCGTGGATACCCCGGCCCATGGGGAGCCATCCCGGGTGATGACCCGGTTTCATATCACCTTTACGTATTCGGGCCGGACCCGGAGTGAGGGAGTCATCCCCGCCGGAGCAATGCATGGACCCATCGCCTCTCCCCTGGACGAGGACCAGGAGGAAGTGAGCCTCTTTGCCACCGCGGTGGTTACCCCCAGCCCCGCCCCGGCAGCAACCGCTCTGCCTGGAGACACATTGGCGCCGGTGTCCACTCCAATTCCTTCCCCCGAGCCCATCTACGGTCCCTTTGTGCCTGTGGGGGAGCCGGTAACGCTGACGCTGCCGGTGTTTCCGGATGCGAAAAACCTGCTGGCACTGGAGCTCAACCCCGGATATGACAACGAGCTGATCACCGTTGTGGAGACAAAGGACAGCTTTATCGTGCAGGCCCGCCGGTACGGTCATGGAGTGGGCATGAGCCAGCGAGGGGCAGAGTGGATGGCCGCCTTCTACCGGAAAACCTTTATGGAAATTTTGAACTTTTACTATCCTGGCATGGAGATCAAGCAATATCCCCAACAGGATCGCGTTATACCGGCGCTGGACCCGGAGAGGCTGGTTACCCCCGGACCTCCGCCCACGCCCACGCCGCGCCCCACCCTGATGCCCGTAACCCACGAGGCCAGGGACGACGCATGGTTTGCGCTGGTGACCGGCATTGAAGACGACTCCACCCTGAACCTGCGTGCCGCGCCGGATCTCAGCGGAGAGGTGCTGATGCGCCTCTACAAGAACCAGCGGTTGCTGGTGGTGGAACGCTGCCCGGAGGAGGGCTGGGTGAAGGTGAAAACCGACGTGATTGAGGGCTATGTGATGGAGAAATTCCTTCAAAAGGAATAGCGCACTCACAGACACAAATTATGGAAAACGGAATCCATTGTTACAGCTCGCAGAGACGCAAACCCTTGACGTTTCTTGCGTTGCGTGGTACATTGTGTCCTGGGGGTGGTCAGGTGAGCGAGGGCTCATTCTCAAGGGACAACTATCATCAAGACAGTGATAACCGGCTAAGACGGGCATCCCGCGCCCCTGAGGATGCCGAACATTTGTATACCGCCCGGTCTGTGATCGACATTGCGGAGAAGGATGGGGACCGGCTGCACAGCTTCATGCAGGAGGATTCTCCTTCATATACCCCCAATGAGGAAGTGGGGGATGAGGACAACGGCACCACATTGGCGCAGGAGCCAACGGACTGGGAAACGCCTGACAGCGACAACCCCTCTGTCTCTCCTCCGCCTTTTTCAGTGCCTCTTTCTGCCTATTATTGCCGCCCCTCCCACTTGCAGGACGATCCTGCGATGATACCACCGGAGGGGGAGGCATTTGCTCCGCCTCCCAAGATGTTTCAAAACAGGGTATGGGAGGATCTCACGCAGGAAGCCGCGGTGCCTCCTGCCAAGTTGAATGTATATCAACCCCGCCAGGCTGCCTGGGCCCACACCGGACGCATGGAAGCGCAGACCTCCCCGGAGTGCCAGTATCAGGTGGAAGTGCGCAGCGAAAAAGCTCCAGCCCGGCGGCACAAACGCCGGACAGGCAGACGGATTTTGGCAGCCGTATGCGCGCTGGCGGTGCTGGCAGGCGGCGCCTATCTGAGCCGGGACTGGATTCTCCAGCAGATCGCGCTGCTGACGGGGGCAGAGCCGGTGAACGCCTATCAGCAAGGGGAAACTGGGGCCTCCCCGGTATCCGCCAAGGGCTATGACCCGGCGCCGGCCACCCGGCTGGGAAGGAAGGCCCAGCAGGGGATTGCAGCGATAAGCGGTACGCTGCAGCTGGAGCCGGTGGCGGTGACCGCCGACAATGTGCTGGCGCGGACGCCCGTAAGTGAAGGCCTGTATGACTATTATCTGTTTGCGGGGGCCGACGGAAGGCTGCTGGGCTATTTTGATGGGCTTTCCGCCGCGGACTGCATCGCCCAGCCCAACGACATCTTTTATGTGAACCAGGCCCCCTATCTGCTCAACGAGCAGGGGAAGGCGCTGATCAGGCCGGCGGCTTATGAACAAGCCGCCGGGAAGGACGCGGTGCTGGGTCCGTTGGCAAACGGTTGGTCGGTCATCCATAACGCACAGGGGACCAGGTTCAACTATATCAACGCTCAGGGAGAAATGCTAAGCACACTTTGGTTTTGCAGGGCTTTTCCCTTCTGGGGAGACCATACGCTGGCATATGTGGACACGGGTAATCTGGCCAAGCCCCAGGAACGTTTTGCCCTGTATGTGCTATCCAAGGATGGGCGCATGGATTTCTGGCGGCATGCTGCGGATACGGATGAGGTTGTGGATACCGCCTGTGATCTTGCGTTGCTGAGTACCGGCGAGCTGGTGCGGCTCAGCGACCGGATCACCGTGGCCGAGGTGGAGGAAGTGGCAGCATATCTGGACTGCAACGCTGTGGTGGCCAAGGAACGGGAAAGTGGGCAGTACGGACTCTTTGTCTCCGGAGAGCAGCACTACGACTTTGCCTATGAGCAAATTGCGCCTATAGCTTGCGAGATCGAGTGGGCGCAGGGTGGGGAGGGTTCCTGGAAAAACCATGCGGTCACCGGTGCCCCCTATCCCCAGCCCCTGTCTCACTATTTCCGGCTGAAGAGGGCCCAGGGGGAGGAGCAGGTGGCACTGTCCACCACCTCCTGCTGCCCGGTGCTGATGAAGGAATCCCCGTAAAAGGTAGGAGGCACATAGCAGATGACGAAACGCTGGATTGCGGCGGTCACGGCCCTTTTGCTGATGGGTTCATCAGTGGCTGTGGCGGAAGGAACGGTGGAAAAGCAGGAGGATTTTGCATCCAATGGCATCATCGTCATGCACAACCGCCAGATCAAGGAAACAGAAAAGCAGAAGCTTGCCATGGACTTTCCCACCTTTGAGGGGGAGGATACGGCCCTGGCCGCCTATCTGACCAATGTTATCACCACGCCCTTTTTGGCTTTGGCAAAAACCGGCCAGATGGCGGAGGACACAGCTTATCTGGACGGATCCAAGGATTTTATCCGCAGCGGATACTACGCTTCCCTGGATTTTGAGGGAATTTTGTCCATGGAGATGACGGTGAGCAACCGGGCTGCCGGCGAGAAGACCCAGGAGATCCTCTTCGTTTACCACATCATTGATTTGGATGGGCCAAGAGAACTGACGATATACGACCTGTTTTCCCAGGAGCCTGCGGCAGTGGACGCCGCCATCCGCCGGGAGGCATGGAAATCTGCCCAGTCCCAAGGAGATGTGGTGGCTCATGTCACCCAGGAGAGCCAGGTGCCCATGCCCGATTCCTATTTTCTCACCAAGGATTATTTCCGCTGCATCTTTGGAGCGGGAGCCATCCGAAAAAGCGCAACACTTGTGGATATCCCCTGGGAGGAGCTGGGGCTTACCCTATCCCCGCTGCTGAACGCCGCGGCCCCGGGGGCGGTCAATCAATCGGTTCAGGGCGCTCCCCCGGAAATCAATGAGGAAGGGGAAGGGGTCTGGCAGGACGCAGCTGAGGAACCGTTCGTTCCCGCCTTCCAGGATGCGGAGATAAGCCTGGATGCAAACTTTATGCTGCCCCCCGTACAGACACCTACGCCCATGCCCGTGACCGGCACGGATGTAGACGTGGCCGATCTGCTTACCCGGGGCTTGTGGAAGCAAATGGGTACGGAGGGGGAGACCTATTATCAGTTTACCCCCGACGGCAAGCTGCTGGTAGTAAATGTGGAGGACTATTCGCTCCGGGAAGGCACGCTTGAGAGTCAGTCCCTGTCCGGTCAGGTGGTCCTGGGCGGAGACACAGCCTTTACCCTGGAAACGGAGAGCGGGCCGGTGGGGTATGTGCTCAACCGGGCGGGTGTTCCCGTTGCCCCGGAAGAATTGGTGACGCCTTCACCCACGCCTGTCCCCACACCAACCCCGGAACCGACCGCCACACCCACGCCAACGCCTACCCCCACGCCTGTTCCCACCCTTTCTCCCTATGAGCTGGCACGGGAGCAGACACCCCGCCTGGCGGTGCTGGAGGACGCTTCCTTTGATAGACGGCAGAGTTTGAAGGTATACGGAGCGCCTTCCCTGGACGCGTACCGGGAAACCCCCTGGAGGGTGGACACGGATGAATCTGTGGGAATCTATGGGGTGGATAATGATTGGGTTTTAGTAAGCTACGAAATTTCAAGTGGTAAAAGAGGCCGCATAGGATACATTGAGAACACCACCCTGGCAAACCCCGATCAGGTAGCCATGCTGAGGCTGGGTGATATGGAACTGCCGCTGCTGAGGGATGCCGCCGCTACCGACGACCCGCTTTGGAGCAAGGGGAAGGTAACCACGCTGAAGAAGGATACCATGGTGAAGCTGCTGGCATTCCTGGACAGCGAGTGGGCCTACGTGGAAACAACGACGGAGGGCAAGGCGCGTCGCCTGTTTATCCCCCAAAACAGCCTGATCGCGGAGTAAACGGCCATTCATCGCGTCGGCGGGGCTGCCAAAAGAAGGAGCGACACCATGGACCGCAAGGATGAGATTATCAGGCTCCAAATGGACGTGATCCAGGAGATGACCCGCAGCAATCTGCGCCGCATTTCTGATGATCTGTGGGGAACGCAGGGGCTGCGTTCTGTGTCGGGCGAGCTTCCCACCCTGCCACAGGACGAGCCGGGGCTCCTGCCCGCCCAGAAGGAGAAGGCGATGGAAGCTGCAGAGCCTGAATCCCAGGATCCCCCCCAGAGCATCGAGGAACTCAAGAAAGAGCTGAGCGAGTACATCGGTCTTGCCTCCATCAAAAAAGAGGTGGAGAGCCTCATCAATCTGGTTACGGTGCAAAAGCTTCGCAGGGAGCATGGCCTGCCTGTGGAGGATCTGTCGTTGCACATGGTGTTTTCAGGCAATCCTGGCACAGGCAAGACGATGATTGCCCGGCTGATGGCCCGCATTTATCACAGTCTGGGAATTCTATCCAAAGGTCAGCTGGTGGAGGTGGACCGCAGCGGTCTGGTGGCGGGTTATGTGGGGCAGACGGCCATCAAGACCAGCGAGGTGATCGCCAAGGCCATGGGCGGGGTGCTGTTCATTGACGAGGCCTATGCGTTGACGACCCGGGGAGGCACCGACTATGGGCAGGAGGCGGTGGATACGCTGCTGAAGGCCATGGAGGACCACCGGGATGATTTGATTGTCATTGTGGCAGGATATACGGAGCTGATGGAAGAGTTTGTACATTCCAACCCGGGCCTGGAAAGCCGCTTTAACCGCTTTCTGTTTTTTCCGGACTATACGGTGCAGGAAATGCTGGACATCTTTGACATGCGCTGTCAAAAGAGCGGTTACCGGCTGGATGAAGATGCCCGCGGCCTGCTGCGTACCTTGCTGGCGCTGTTCAGCCTGGACGCGAAAGGCTTTGGCAATGCCCGGGGCGTTCGCAATCTGTTTGAGCGGGCTGTGTCGGCTCAGGCCAACCGGCTGGCAGCGAGGCCGGACATCACCAGAGAGGAACTCATGCTATTGACGTCGGAGGATATCCGGGCAGCAGGAGGCGGAGAGGATGGGCAAGGGCTTCCACTGGAGTTCCCCAAGTCCGGGGAACTGCCCAAAGCCCGGGAAAACCGGGAGTAGGAGAAGACTCTCCCAAAAGAATTACCGCATGTATAAAGACCGCATATGAAAGGCCATGAACTTCCCATCGGAAGCCATGGCCTTTGCTGTATAGCTGTATATCGGATCGCCTTTGGAGAGGTCATGCGTTGGAAAAGGAACTCCCCCCTACCGCAAGGCCCTCATGGCGTTGAGAATGGCCAGGAGCGTGACGCCCACATCGGCGAAGACAGCCATCCACATCGTTGCAATGCCCAGTGCGGCCAGGATCAGGATAAGGAATTTGATAGCCAGGGCAAAGAGGATGTTCTGCCGGGCAATGGACAGGGTTTTGCGGGCGATGTGGATGGCCAGGGGCAGCCTTTGGGGATTGTCGTCCATGAGCACCACGTCGGCGGCTTCCACGGCAGCGTCGCTGCCCAGAGCTCCCATGGCGATGCCCACATCCGCACGGGTGAGCACCGGCGCGTCGTTGATGCCGTCTCCCACAAAGAGGAGTTGGCCGCCCCGGGCCTTTTCCTTAAGGAGAGCCTCCACATGCTCCACCTTCTGGGCAGGCAGAAGTCCGGCGTAGAAGCGGTCAATGCCGAGTTTTTCCGCTACATCCCGGGCCACGGCCTGGCTGTCCCCGGTGAGCATAACGCTGCGGCGGACGCCTGCCTGGGCCAGAGCCTTGACAGCCATGGCCGAGCCTTCCTTGATTTCGTCGGAAATTACGATGTGTCCCAGGTACTCCTGGTCCCGGGCTACGTGTACAACAGTGCCCACATGGGGGCAGTTCGGCAGATCCACGCCGATGGAGGTCATCAGTTTGTCATTGCCCGCGTATATGCGCCGGCCTTCCAAAAGGGCGGATACGCCCTGACCGGCCAACTCCTGCACACCCTCCAATGCCTGGGTGTTTATTTCACCGCGGTAATGAGCGCGCAGGGAGCGGCTGATGGGATGGTCGGAATAGCTCTCTACGGTTGCGGCAATCCGCAGGAGTTCCTGCTGGCCTACTTCGTCGGGATGGACAACTGCAACCTGAAAAACACCGCGTGTCAGGGTGCCGGTTTTATCAAAGACCACGATGTCCGCCTTGGCCAGAGCCTCCAGATAGTTGCTGCCCTTGATCAAAATCCCCTGTTTGGATGCGCCGCCAATGCCGCCAAAAAAGGTAAGAGGTACGGAGATCACCAGTGCGCAGGGACAGGAGACCACCAGAAAGTTGAGAGCGCGGGAACCCCAGAGGGTCCATCCTCCGCCGCTTGCCAGCGGGGGGATTACAAAGAGCAGCAGCGCGGCGGCGACCACCACGGGGGTGTACACCCGGGCAAAGCGGGTGATGAAACTCTCCACCCTGGCTTTCTGGTCCGCGGCGTTCTCCACCAGGTCCAGAATCCGTGCCACGGTGGACTCCCCATAGGGCTTGGTAACCTTTACCCTGAGCATACCGCTTTGGTTGATACAGCCGCTGATTACCTCCTCGCCAGGGGTCACGTCCCTGGGCAGGCTCTCCCCGGTGAGGGCCGCTGTGTTCAGGGTCGAAGAACCCTCCAGCACGATGCCGTCCAGGGGCACCCGCTCCCCGGGCTTGACAATGATGATTTCATCCACCGCCACTTCCTCAGGGGAGAGGATCAGCACCGCGCCGTCCCGTTCCACAGCGGCAGTGTCCGGGCGGATGTCCATAAGAGCGGAGATGGATCTGCGGGATTTATGCACCGCATAGGATTGAAACAGTTCGCCGATTTGATACAGCAGCATAACAGCCACAGCTTCCGGATATTCGCCGATGACGAAAGCGCCCAGGGTGGCCAGGGACATCAGAAAGTTTTCGTCAAAGATCTGTCCGTGAAGGATGTGTTCGCCTGCCTCCTTAAGCACATCCCAGCCCACCGCCAGATAGGCCAGGATCAGAAGGATTGATTGAAAGGGGTCTCCCTGGGGCAGCAGGAAAAGGGAAAGGAGCAGCAGCACAGTGCTGGCCGCAATGCGTATCAGGTCCAGGCGATGTCCGCGGGTCATGGGGAGAACCTCCTTACCCGGCAATTTTGCACCGGGGTTCAATTTTGGATATAACACGCTCGGCCTGGGGGAGAATGCTGTCCCACAGAGCATCCTCCGCTTCCAAAGTCAGTTTTTGGGTCATGAAGCTCACCACCGCGGCAGTGACGCCGGGGATTTTACGAAGGGAGATTTCCATCTTGGACGCACAGTTGGCGCAATCCAGATCCGTGAGCTTGAAAACCTTTTTCATGGGGTAGCCTCCTTGAAAATAATGGGGGGGAGGGGTGGGGGTTATTCGCTGATATGATCCATGCCCTGATTCAGGATGGTGGTGACATGATGGTCGGCCAGGGCATAGAAGACGGTTTTCCCAACCCGCCTGTATTTTACCAGCTTGCTTTTTTTCAGAATACTGAGTTGGTGAGAGATGGCGCTTTGGGTCATGCCCAGCAGGCAGGCGATGTCGCATACGCACATTTCGCTTTCATGCAGGCAGTAGAGGATGCGGATGCGGGTGGAATCGCCGAAGATCTTGAACAGCTCGCTGAGATCAAAAAGCTGCGCTTCCTGGGGCATTTGCCGGAGGACCTGCTCTACGATGTCCTCATGGGCATGGATATAATCGCACTGAGGAGAGCTTTTTGGAGCCATGTTTGCTCACTCCTTCACATGAACACTTGTTCATGTGAATTATAAAATTCGTTAGTGTCCTTGTCAAGAGGAACAACAGAATGATATCAAGCAACCCGGTGTGCTTTAGGGTGCACACCGGGCCGATCTGGCATTTCTCAGGCTCCCAGCGTTATTCCACTGTGACGCTCTTGGCCAGGTTTCTGGGCTTATCCACGTCACAGCCCCGGGCCACCGCCATGCAATAGGCGAACAGCTGCAAGGGAATGACCGCCAGAAGGGGTGTGAACAAGTCTCCTGCGGTGGGAATGGGGATGATTTCATCCACCTGGTTTTGTACCCTCTCCAGCAGATCCTCGCGGCAGACGGCGATGACCCGAGCGCCCCGGGCCTTCACCTCCCGCAGATTGCTGAGGACCTTTTCCAGCAAAGGCCGCTGGGTGAGGGTGGCTACCACCAGTCGGTTCTCCTGCAGCAGGGCGATGGGACCATGCTTCAGTTCTCCCGCTGCGTAAGCCTCGCTGAAGATGTAGCTGACCTCCTTGAGCTTCAGGGCAGCTTCCAGGGAGAGGGCATAGTCCATGCCCCTGCCCACAAAGAAAACATGCTTCTTCTGGCTGGCGGTGCTGGCAATGCGTTGGAGAAGTTCCTCCGTGCTCAGGACCTGCTGGGCCAGGCTGGGCAACCGGCCCAGATCCGCCAGCAGGGCGTCCGCTTCCTCGCGGGAGAGGTTACCCCGCAAATCACCCAGCGCTATGGCCACAAGCAGCATTATTTCCACCTGGGTCATATACGCCTTGGTGCTGGCCACGGCGATTTCCGGGCCGGCATAGGTGTAGAGGGTGTTTGCGTCGCCCACTTCCCGGGTGATGGTGGAGCCCACCACGTTGCATACCGCAATCACCCTTGCACCGCACCGCTTGGCCTCCCGTAGGGCGGCCAGGGTATCGGCGGTCTCGCCGCTTTGGGACACGGCGATGAACAGTTCATCCGGCCCAATAATCGGTTCCCGGTAGCGGTACTCGCTGGCGATGTCCGCTTCCACAGGCAGGCGGGCCAGCTTTTCGATGGCGTATTTTCCAAACACCCCTGCGTGGTAAGCTGTACCGCAGGCGACGATGCTGATCTTGCGCAGGCTTCTGACCTCCTCACGGGTGAGGGGCAGCCAGGGATACTCTCCGGGGGCAGGACTTTGGCGGGGGGTGAAGGTGCTTTGCAGGGCTGTGGGCTGCTCATGGATTTCCTTGAGCATGTAATGGGCATACCCGCCCCTTTCCGCGCTGGAAAGATCCCAGTCCACGTGAAAGATGGCGTGCTCCTTGTGGTTGCCGTACATGTCGTAAATGCTGATCCCCTGGGTGTCCAAAACGGCGATTTCCTTATCCTCCAGGAAGATCACGTCCCTGGTGTGACTCAAAAGGGCCGGGATATCGGATGCCAGGATCGCCTCGCCATCCATGGCACCAATCACCAGAGGGCTGTCGTTGCGGGCGCAGTACAGTCTGCCGGGCTCCTGGTCGCAGAGAATGGCCAGGGCATAGCTGCCCTCCAGCATGCCGATGGCCTTCAGCAGCGTGCTTTTCATGTTGCCGTCATAGAGATGGTGGAGCAGGTGAGCCACCACCTCGGTATCGGTCTGGGATACAAACTCCAGCCCAATGCCTTCCAGATAATGCCGCAGGGATTCATGATTCTCGATGATGCCGTTGTGAACCACTGCGATGCCGCCCTTTACGTCCGTGTGAGGGTGGGCGTTCAGGTCACTGGGCTCCCCATGGGTGGCCCAGCGGGTATGTCCGATTCCGGTGTGCCCCGCAAGCGGGCTATCACTCAGCAAATTTTTCAAATTTTCCAATCGTCCCTTGGCTTTTCTGACGTTAATCTTTCCCTGCTCATCCACAATGGCCAAGCCCGCGCTGTCATACCCACGGTAGGAGAGCCGGTCCAAACCCTCCAATAAAATGGGGGAAGCATCTCTGGGACCGATGTAGCCGACAATGCCGCACATAGTGAACCTCCAATACGTATTATAATGTTATAAATTGTATCACGTTGTATTATATTTTTCAAGCCATCCAATGTGCCTCATTTTTCAACGCCCAAAAAAAGCGGAAGCGGATCAATCAGCTCTCCGTCCTTGCGCACCTCCAAATGCAGGTGAGGCTTGGTGTCGGCCTCAAACAGCACGCCGTTTCCCAGATGGCCGAGGGTCTGCCCGGCCGCCACAGAGTCCCCCCGTTTAACATAGGCAGCATTGCTGAGCCCGGCGTAGAGGGATTCATAACCCTCCCCGTGTTTCACCACCACGGTGAGTCCAAGAGGGCTGCCGTCATTGATGTCGGCAACGACACCGGCAGCGCAGGCGGAAACCACGGCTCCATAATCCGCCTCCAGGTCCAGGGCGGGATGGGTTTGCCATGTGCTGCTTTGGGCAAAATACTGGGGTTCCTCCAGGGAGAAGGAACGGGCAACAAAACCCGCCACAGGCTGGAGGAAGGAGAAGGGGCTCATGGTGGGCAGGAGGATGGGATCTGTGGCCTGCGCGCCCTTGCTGGCGATCAGAGCCTGGGCCTCACGAAGGGTTTGCTGCCCCTGGGAACTGCCCACGCTTTGGATCGCCTGCTGCTGCTGCTCCGACAGGGCCGGATTTTCCAGAGTTTGCCGCAGGTGCATGGTGTAGAGGCCGGAAAGGACGATCACCAGCACGCAAATGCCCAGAAGCACATAAAACCCTTGTTTTTCCATGAAACGATCATATCGCTGATACCCGCGTTTGAATTTTTCTCCAAAGGACAAGCCGCGCCTGTTCATCCGCATCCCTCCAAGGATAGGGTGGCCCGGGACGGCGCGGAGTATGTGCTTCATGGCTGGGATGAGGCAAGTTGGGTGCCCGGATAATAATGGGCCAGGATGTTGTCAAAGCTTCCGCCCTCCGCCGCCATGGCATTGGCCCCGGCCTGGCTCATGCCCACACCGTGGCCATAGCCCCGTTGGTGAAAGAGGATGTGCTCGGCGTCCATGGAAAGGGAGAACCATGTGCTGCGCAGACCCAAGGCCTTGCGGACCTCGGTTGCGGGCAACTCCTTGTCCCCCAGGAAGAGCGTGTCCACACGGCCTGTGGGTGTATAGCGGGCAATGCCAAAGGATTGCTGCAGCTTTTCTCCTGTGAGGGAATCCAAAGGAAAGGCGCTGGCCAGCAAGCGGGCAGCCTCCTCAAAGGTAAAGATGGCTACTTCGTTATATCCCCGCACACCTTCCTCGCCCTTGCTCTCAACGCTGACCAGGTAGGGGAGGCTTTGGGAGAAGACCGTGGAGGCGGCCTCGGTCATACCGCCGCTGATGGCATGAAAAAGCACCGTAATGGGCTTGCCCCCGTAGGTCAGGATTTGCCCCGCTGTAGCCCGAACCGCCTGGGCTACTCGCTGGCGGTAGACTTCGTATTCGTCACCCCATTTGGCACGGCAGGCGGTCACATCCGCAAAAGCCTGGCAATGGCTGCTGTCTGTGCAGATATCGGCCCCCTGACGGAGGGAGCAGCCCGTGCCTCCATTGGCCGCTGCTTGAGCCACAGCCCTGGTGCGGGAAGCCACTGCCTGAGCCTTCAGGGCTTCCAGATGATAGCTGGCGGGCATTTCGGCCGCCACCACGGAGCATACATAATCCTCCAGAGGAACCTGAGTCAGGCGTCCCGTCTGAATATTGAATACGTTTAGCGTCAGGGTGCTCTGCAATGGACGGCTCGCCGGGCCGGATGGGGAGCTTAGTTGGGAAAGCAGAACGGCCTCCGGATTGTCCGCGTCCAGCAGAGAGGTGGCGGCGGGCCTTTCCTGGCTGGAGCTTAAAAAGGGCCACAGCAGAGCCATGCGGGTCATGCGGGAGGGCAGCAGCATCCGTGCCTGCCAAAAGGGCGTGCTCAAATCAGCCCAATCCCGGGCGGTGAAGGGTGCGCCGATCATCCGCCAGATGGCCACAAGGACCAATAGGGCCGTGCAAAGAAGCTGGGGCAAGCATCCGCGTTTCATGTTCATCCCTCCGGGGAAGGGTATGCGCCGGGCGGACGGAACATGAAAAATCCGGTGATTTCGCCCCGGATCATTCCCAAGAGGTTTTATTGCTGCTCTACCATCAGGCGGTAGGTGTCCGGCCTGTTCGGGTCAAAGGCCTCGTTGGCCCACATCAAGGTGAGCATGGGGGTCTCGCCGGTGTTTTCGATGTTGTGGGTGTATCCGGGGGGAATATCCACCACAGTTATGGGGTCGCCGGTCACCGGATAGGTAAGCACCTCCCGGGAGCCGTCTGCCCTGCGGAACCGGATCACACCCTCTCCCGAGAGGACGATGAACTTCTCATGTTTTGTCTGGTGCCAGTGCTCTCCCTTGGTGATGTGAGGCAGGCTCATGTTAACGCTGACCTGGCCGTAGGCCCCCATGTGCAGCAGTTCCGTGAAGGAGCCCCGGTTGTCCCGGTGGGTTTTCACGGGACGGGCAAAATCCTCCTCGGGCAAAAAGCTCAGGTAGGTAGCGTGCAGCTTGCGCGCAAAGGCATCCCCCTGGTCCACCACGTCCAGGCGGTCCCGGCTGTCGCGAAAGAGGTAGAGCATCTGTGCCAGCGCGCCTACCGTCACGGTATGCTCCGGCAAGACGGCGCAGAATTCCCCCTGAAGGGTGGGTCTGCCCTCCAGGGCGCGGATGAACTCCGCGATGATATCGTCAATGTAGTTGAGATGAAGAACGGCATCCGGATTGTGGATTTGAATGGGCAAGCCCCGGCTGATGTTATGGCAGAAAGTCGCAACGGCGCTGTTGTAATTGGGGCGGCTCCATTTGCCAAAGGCATTGGTGAGCCTGTACAGGTATACAGGTGCCCCCGTACACTCTCCATAGGCCCGCAGTGCGTCCTCGGCGCTTCGCTTGCTCAGTCCGTAGGGATTGTCCAGGGCAGCCTGGGTGGAACTGCTGAGCAGCACGGGAGGACGGCGGGCCGCTGCCAGCCTGTCCAGCAGTTCCCGGGTGAAATCCCCGTTGCCCCGCTGAAAATCCTCCTCGCTCAGGGGACGGTTCACCCCGGCCAGATGAAAGACGAAATCAGCTTCCTTGCATGCCTTTTCCAATTCTTCGCGGGAGGTATCCACATCCACGGGATAAACACAGTAACCACGGCTGTCCGCCTGGATGATAAGGGTCGCCAATAAATTCTTGCCCATGAAACCCTGGGCGCCTGTGATGAGAATATTCAAGATCGAAGTCCTCCCGGTACAAATCGATTTCATCATACTCCAAAACCCGTTTGGTGTCAAACCGGGGAAAGACGGTAAAGGCCCTGCAGCTTGACGCTTGGGGGTTTCCTCACTATAATGAAAGCATCTCCTGGGAAAGGAGCATGCAATGCTTGGGACAAGGCTGCTGGTGATTGTTTCGGATTGCGTCCAGGCGGATGCGCTGGCGGATCTGGTGCTGGATGCCGTTTCCCACGCGGCCAGACCTTTTTCCCTGCGGCTTGCCTTGCCCCTGGGCACAGAATCAATCCTGGAGGAGCTGCCCCGGGAGGCAATCGGCGGGGTAACACTCCAGGGTACGCTGCGATTTTATCCCCATATGGAAGGATTGGCCGGGGTGCTGCCCCTGCTGACGGACGAAACCCATTTCCTATTCCTCAAGGGTCTCCACGCTTTTTCTGAAAAATGGGATCAAGGTTTGCTCCGAAGATGGCAGAGGCTTCCCTCCCCCCAGGCGGTCCTCACCGCCTGGGTCAGCGCAGCCAATGGCGATTTACCGCCTCAGGCCTACCTGCCCGCCATGGGCACGGTGGAGGAGGACGCGGTGGAAATCGTGGCCGGCCTGCCCCTGGTGTGTGCCTCCACTGTGGTAAAAACCATGGTGATCAATCCGGGGCTGCTCTTTGGGAGTACGGATTTTTTGCGTCAGGCCCATATCCGGGAGGATCTGCTGTCCATCGCCGCCTTTGTGGCGGATTATTCCGTCTATGCCATTGATCGGCCGCTGCTGTGGCCCTTTTATCAGCCACCGAAGCGCTATTTGAGAAAGCCTATGGCAGATGAGCTGCCCGGGCATTTTCTGGCAAGGTTTGAGCAATTTGCCGGGCTGAGTTTTACAAAGCGATTGGTGGGCATACGCTCAAACCTGGGCCTGTTTGCCCAGGAGGAGGGATATCCCCAGCGGATGCCCACGC
>JAAYDR010000010.1 GCA_012729115.1 Clostridiales bacterium
GGCAATGGCCTGGGGGTCCCACCTGTTCCCATTCCGAACACAGAAGTTAAGCCCCAGCACGTCGAAGGTACTTGGCTGGCGACGGCCCGGAAGAATAGATCGCTGCCGCATTCCACTTTCCTCCGCTCTCCTTAAGAGAGCGGAGATTTTTTTCTTTCTTATTATATAGAAAAAGAGAGGTGCAGGGGTTATTCTCCTGTACCTCTCCTGGCTGTGGTTTTTTGCTATACGTTCGTCAATAGTTCCTGATAGGTTGGCATGGGCCAGTGCTCCGCTCCCACCAGGGTTTCCAAGGCGTCGCCTGCTTCCCGAAGCTTTTGCATAGTAGCAAAGATGACGTCCCGGGCGTACTGGGCCCGCTCCAGTACCGGGCCTTCGTGAGGCTGCTTGGCCAGTGCATTGTCCAATGTATTCAGGTGTTTGGAGAGAGCATCCATCTGGCTTGTGATGGCATTGAGCAGGGAGGTTTCCGTCTCCAGGGAGATGCCGGGGAGGAGTTCCTTTTTAAGAAGGGCTTCCCGGGATACTTCCTTGGAATAGGCGATGGCGGCAGGGAGGATCATCCTGCGAGCCATGTCCAGCATGCAAAGCGCTTCGATGTCAATAACCTTGATGTAGTTTTCCATGTGAATTTCAAAGCGGCTGAGAACTTCCTGCCGGCTGAAAACCTTGTGTGTTTCAAAGAGGGAAATGTTTTTCTCAAGCAGA
This sequence comes from Clostridiales bacterium, assembly GCA_012729115.1. GTDB lineage: Bacteria > Bacillota > Clostridia > Christensenellales > Aristaeellaceae > Limiplasma. The sequence continues at coordinate 709 of JAAYDR010000010.1, forward strand.
TAGTAGGGAAGAGCCTCCACGGTATTTTTGAGATTGAGAAGGCCTCGCTTTTGTGCTTCCTTAACCCAGGCCTCGTCATACCCGTTGCCATTGAAGATGATGCGGATGTGCTTGCTGAGCACACGGCGGATCAGGGCGTTTAAGGCAGAGGTGAAATCCGGAGCATTCTCCAGTTCATCGGCGTAGATACGGAGGCTTTCGGCGATGGCGGTGTTGAGCATGACGTTGGGCGCGCTGATGCTGGCGGAACTGCCCAGGCTGCGGAATTCGAACTTGTTGCCGGTGAAGGCAAAGGGCGAGGTGCGGTTGCGGTCTGTGGAATCCTTGGGAAACTTGGGCAGGACGTGAACTCCCAGGCGCATCTGGGTGCGACCGGGAGAGGCATAGGCCCGTTCGTTCACGATGGATTCAATGATCTGATTCAGTTCGTCACCCAGGAAAATGCTGATAATGGCCGGAGGAGCCTCATAACCGCCGAGCCTGTGGTCGTTGCCGGGGCTGGCCACGGCAATGCGCAGCAGGTCCTGATAATCGTCCACAGCCTGGATGACGGCGCTGAGGAAAAGCAGGAACTGGGCATTCTCCCGGGGAGTATCGCCCGGATCCAGGAGATTGATGCCGGTGTTGGTGCACAAGGCGTAATTGTTATGTTTGCCGCTCCCGTTCACCCGTCCAAAGGGCTTTTCATGGAGCAGGCAGACCATGCCGTAGCGGTCGGCCACCTTCTTCATGATGTCCATGGCCAATTGGTTGTGGTCCGCGGAAATATTGACTGTGGTATAGATGGGTACCATTTCGTGCTGGCAGGGAGCAGCCTCGTTGTGTTCGGTCTTGCAGAGGATGCCCAGTTTCCAGAGCTCCTGGTTCAGTTCATTCATGAACTGCTGAACCCGTGGCTTGATGACTCCGAAGTAATGATCGTCCAGTTCCTGGCCCTTGGGAGGCTTGGCCCCAAAAAGGGTTCGGCCGGTATGGATCAGATCCGGCCGCTTGCGGTAGGTGGCCTTGTCCACCAGAAAATACTCCTGCTCCGCTCCAACCGTGGGGAGGACACGGGTTACATCGGTATTGCCAAAGAGGGCAAGGACACGCAGGGCCTGGCGGTTCAGAGCCTCCATGGAGCGCAGCAGGGGGGTCTTTTGGTCCAGGGCCTCGCCGCCATAGCTGCAAAAGGCTGTGGGAATGCACAGGGTTCCGTCCTTGATAAAGGCATAACTGGTGGGGTCCCAGGTAGTGTAGCCACGAGCCTCAAAGGTGGCGCGGAGACCGCCCGAAGGGAAAGAGCTGGCGTCCGGTTCGCCACGAACCAGGGCTTTGCCGCTGAATTCCAAAATAATGGAGCCGTCGGGCTCAGGGGTGACAAAGGACTCGTGCTTTTCGGCGGTAACGCCGGTCATGGGCTGGAACCAGTGGGTGTAGTGGGTTGCGCCATGCTCCACAGCCCAGTCTTTCATGGCGTTTGCCACAATCCCGGCAATGGCGGGGTCCAGGGAGCGACCCTGCTCGATGGTGCGCTTGAGGGCCTGATAGGTATCCGCAGGAAGGCGTTCGCGCATGGAGGCATCGTTGAATACCGCTTCTCCAAAAATCTCGCAGGGATTGGCCAAAGGTAGGACCCCTTCCTTTTATAAAGCGCTTTGCTGTTTGTATCCGAAGGCTAGAATGGCTTGGAGGAAACTACGGCTGCAGACTGCCAACCACATTTCCGGCAGGGGTGGGTGTGGGTTGGCCGCCTATACCCTGTGGAAGTCGGAATAGAGGCAGGAACAGGAGGCCCGCCTGGAGCGCCGCCTTGGAGAGCAGATCCTCCAGCTGGGTCTGGCTCATCAGGGGCAGGACCGGAAGGCTGGTGGGGTCAAAGGCATCCAGAGACCATTTGGCGGTGCTCTTGCCGGAGAGATTCAGCTCCAAAACCTGGGGGATGTCCTCGCCGCCAAAGGTCAGGGCAAGCTGGATGGAGGTGGAGGCATTCTTGGCGGGCTTGCTGGCAAAGACAGCGTTGGCGGTGATGTCAAAAGCCGGAAACTGAAGATAGGAAGCCATCTCCTCCTGGGTGAGGGAGATCTCATCTCCCTGGTCATCCTTGGCGGTGAGCAGAGGGGACACGGAGAGCTGCAGGTCATGGGTCATGGTTTCCAGTCCCGCTGGGTCCACAGCGCTCAACTGTTTGTGGGTGAGGGTGAAGGCTGCGGATAGAACCTTGTCCAGGGGCTGGGTCTCCGTTTGAGCAACCTCAAAGACGGAAAGCCCCTGGGGTGCTCTCAGCAGTGTGCCCTGATAGACTGTAACATCCGTGATGCTGTGATAAGCCTGATACTCCAGGCGCAGTATCTGTTCCCTGTTTTCGATGGAAAGGACGTTTTCATCCGGCAGGTCGCCTTCCCCCGTTGTTCGGTGATAGTCAAGGGACACCACCCCGCCCTTGGCATCGTAGAAAGGCAGGTGAATATAAAGGGCCAGAGTTTCACCCTTGAGGCTTACTGTGCGGGATATGGTCAGTTCATCCGCCAGGGGCAGGCTGTCTATGGCAGAAAAATAGTGGCTCTGCAGCTGGGGATTGAGGTACTTTCCTGCCTGATCCTTGGGAAGCATGGCCTGGAGCGCAGGCAGCAATACCGCGTCGGACAGCACGTCCAGTGTCAGCTGCTTCAGCTGGGACTTGATGGCCGCAGGAGTGATGACATAGTTCACCTCCATGGTGGTGGTACCATCCTCCAGCTTACCCAGCACTGCATTTTGCCGGTAGCCCTCAATCCAAAGGTCGATCTTCGTCAGGTAGGGAGCGAGTGCCTCTGTCAGTTTATCGTCTGGAGAAACCTGGGATTTCGCGCCCAGGGAGGCCAGGAAGGCGATGATGGATGGCATGGGGCTTTTTCCCAACAAGCCTGCCACTGCCTGGGTGAGGAAGTTTTCTTCGCTCTGTGCGGCTGCCCCTTCCAAGGAGGCACTATTGTCCGAGGAAGCGGCGCTCTTTTGCAAGGCAAACCACTGGGCGCTCAGAAGATTGCTTTTCAGGTAGGCACCGGTGTCCATGAGGGAGAAATACAGGGCTGCCTGGGGAATGGCCTCGCTGGGATAGAACAGGGACAGCCGCCGCTCCGCCGGAATGCCGCTTGCGGTATCTTCCCGGGCATAGATGTAGGACAGGTCCAGGACGATGGGTGATGTGGTGGTGATGGCCTCTCCTTCACGGCCGGGCACGGCGGTCAAGGCCAGGGAGAGGGTACCCGTAAATCCGCTTCCCGCCTCCAGCTGCTTTTGAAGCTTTTCCACCACAGTATAGTCCAGGCTGGAGGCCAAGCCCCCGGGAATACTGCCAAGCCCCAGGCAGACGGCCAGGCAGAGGGAGAGGAGGGCGCGCAATTTCCGGTTCATCACAGAATCCTCCTTCGTCAGGCCTGCTTAGAGGCCTTCAATCAGGCTGAGAAAACGGGTGGCATCCTGGGGGGTAAGGCCGTCCTGAAGCAGGGCGAGATCCGCGGCGGGGAGACGGGAAAAGGCAATGAGAAGCTTTCCGGCCAGGTTTTGGGAGAGCTCGGCCAAGAGATCCTCCAGGGCAGAATCCGCGATGCTGTCCAGGAGAATTTCCTTCATTTGGGAGGGCACGGGGAAGGTCTTCAGGCCAATGGGAGGAACCCCCACCAGGTAGTCGTCCGAGGGGTCCTCCAGGCGGTTTAGATCCGGGTCCTGGTCGGCGTTGAGCTCGATACTGCTGGCAGGCAGGGCAGAGGCGGTGGAGGGTTCCTCCACAGAGTACAGGTTTTGATCCTGGGACAGAGAGGCAAAGGCCTGGGGAATTTCTGGGGCAAGGGTCAGGGTGATAGAGGATGGAAGAAGCTTGTTCCTCTTTTCCTCGATTTCCACATTTCCGCTGAGGATCGCACCCTGGGGAGCGGAAATCAGGATCAGGTCAGGGGCATAGCTGCGCAGGGTGGTAACGGTTTCCCCTTTCTCGGTGCGCTTATCCTGCTGGGACCAGGAACCCTTGAGGGTACGGCCCTCTTGGGTATCCTTTCCGGAAAGATCGAATGTGAAGACCTGGGAGGAAGCAATGTCCTTCTTCAGGGTGGTTTCGCTGCTGCCTTTCAAGGCAATTTCCGTGGAAAAGAGCTTCTGGGTGGCCTTGGCGTTCACCAGCCGCCGTTGGGTGGGTGAGCTGTTTCTCTGGGCATCGTATTTGTAGGTGTCCTTCCGCTCCACGCCCTGGTTTTGGAAGGCCCATTGGTAGGTCAGCTTGCAGGTGGAGCCGTCGGGATAGAGCAGGTTCCCTTTCATGTATACGGCCAGATCCTTGCCGTTTTCTTTCTCTTTGTAAAGAGCCACGATGAAGCCCTTGCCAAAACGGACCTGGTCCAGTTCCTCCCGGTAGAGTGTGTCCATGCCGCTTTGCAGCACTGTTCGCAGCAGGGGAAGCATGGCGTCGCTCTGTTCGGTGGTCAGCCGGGCAATTTGACTCCATTTGGAGGTTCCGATATCCTTGATCTTGTAGTTGGCCCGCTTCTTCTCCGCAAAGGGCTCGCAGGCATCGATGAGTGCCTTGTAGCTGGTTTCCGCCTGGGAGATTGCGGCCAGGAAATCAAAGGCCGGCTCCTCCGGCTGAAGGCCAAGCAGCAGGTCCATGGGAGAGCTGTTCCCGCTTTTCAGGGTGCGGTTGGGAAGGAGTGTGGTCTGCACAGCAGAAACGCCTCCCTGGCTGCGCTCGGTGAGGGAAAACACCTCCGTCTGGTCGCACAGAAGCTGATAGCGGGTCAGACTATCATCCCCATCCTCTTCCAGGGAGGCCTGGAAGGAAATATGATCCAGAAGAGTGTTGAACATGGGCAGCTGCTCCGCAGGAAACGGCAGGAAGGCATTTACTTTCAGGGAACCGGAGAGGCGCAGGGGCATCTCCTGGGAAAGCCAGCCGGAGATGCGTTCCTCCAGGCCTGCCGCCGTTGCCGGAGAAACGCCCATGCCGAACAACAGGCAAAGGCAGACCAGCAGTGCAGGCAGGGATCGCACAACTAAGGACTTCATTCGCATTCCTCCTTGCTGAAAGCCGCTGATGACCATTCGTGCAGCAGCCCGGTCAGTTCGCTGAGGGATTTGGCCTGGTTCAGGGACCGGCGCAGGGTGGATGCGCCTCTGAGGCCGCTGATGTAGTGGCCCATATGCTTGCGCATCTCCATGACCCCCAGGGCTTCGCCCTTGAAGCTCGCCATCAGTTGAGAGTGATGGACGGCGGTGCGGATCCTCTCCTGTAAATCCGGGAAGGTGACAGGTCTTCCCGCCAGGGCTTCCCGGATTCCTCGAAAGATCCAGGGATTGCCCATGGCGCCCCGGCCCACCATCAGTCCGTCACAGCCGGTCTCTGCCAGAATCCGCAGGCCGTCCTGGGGCGTAAAGACATCACCGTTTGCGATGATGGGAATCGTAAAACGGGCTTTCAGAGCGGCGATGGCGATGTAATCCGCCTTCCCGCCATAGAGCTGCTCCCGGGTGCGACCATGGACGCAAACCCAGGTCAGACCCAGATCCTGAGCCGCCTCAATCAGCAGGGATGCATTCATGGTCTGCGAGTCATAACCCAAACGGGTTTTCAGGGTGACCGGCAGATGGGTGCTCCGTTTGACTGCTTCCATGATCCGATAGGCCAAATCCGGGGTTTTCAGCAGCGCACTTCCCTCGCCGGAAGAGACGATCTTGCGGGCAGGACACCCCATGTTGATGTCCAATGAGGTAAAGCGGCCCAGTTCCGTCACCCGGACGGCAGCCTCTGCCATGGCCGGGGGATCCTTGCCAAAAAGCTGGCAGGCGGTGTTGTGTTCCTCAGGGTGGGTGGTCAGGAGGCGACGGTATGCCTCGTTACCCGGCTTGGCGCAAAGGTAGCCGATGGCACTGACCATCTCGCTGCATGCATAGTTGGCTCCCGTCCGGTAACACAGAAGGCGCAGGGGCCAGTCCGTAATCCCGGCCATAGGGGCCAGCCCCAGGAGGGGCTCCGTGCCCTGGGTCATGGACTCACCGCCACCTTGGGAAAGGCTGCGATTCTTCCCGCGGTGCCCGCAAAAGGCAATAATGTCAACTCATACTGGGGGCCGGCTGGCGTGTTCTGGGGAGGAGGCGTAATAAAGCCTGCCTTGGTCTGCCAGGCAGGGGCATCGCAGGCAGTGGCAAAAACCCGCAGTTTTCCGCCCTCCTCGCCGGGGGTCAAGGGGGTATCGGACAGGAGGGCATATTGCCACCCCGCCTGAGAGTCCGGCAGGGGCAGGGCCATGAGGGTGGGGCCGCAAAACACGGAAACGCTGCCCCGGTACCCGGGTTCCAGCCGGGGAACATTGATGAGTTCCAGGGTAATCACATCGCCGGTGCGGAAGGTGCGACGCAGGGGAAACAGCGTGCCGGGCTGGGCTGCCTGGGGCCTGCCGCCGATAATGGATACTGTGGCCTCAGTCGCATAGGAAGGAATGCGAAGTAATAGTTGGAAGGCTACGGGCTGTTTGGTTTCCACGGCCAGGCGGACGGTTTTGTCCAGCACGCCTGTGGCCGTGGCGGTGATACGCACAGGCACCCCGTTCACCCGGGTCAGACAACCGCAGGACATGGGCAGGAGAAGGGCGATTTCATCCGCCTCCCTGGCCATCCATACGCTGCGGCGGATCGCATACAGAGCCCGCAATAGGAATGCGGTATCCTGGGGTTGGGGAGGCATGGCTTCGGCGCTCTCATCCTGGGCAAGGCGGTTTACCGGCTGCAATGCGTGAATGCCATGGTGCGTGATCAGGTCCGGCAGAGCGTTGACCAGCAGCATTTCCAGCCGGTCTGCCCATGATGTATCTCCGGCGGCGGCCAGTACATCGGCAAAAGCCTCTGCCTGGGCACAGAGGCAGGCCAGATCGGCAGCCCGGGCAGGGTCTCGGCCTGCCAGATAGGGGTCCGCTGCAAAAGCGCCCGTAGGTGCGCCATGATAGCGCATCAAAGAGGAGATGCCCGTCTTGGCTGCAGCGCCGTCCCGCCTGGAACCACTGTACAAGGCCAACAGGGCGGTGATCGCCAGGGCATCGGCGGTAAGGTTTCCGGTGGCCAGAGCTACCATACGCCGGTGATAGGCTGCGTTTTCCCCCTCAGCCGCTTCAGGCCGGTAAGGCTTTAAGAAGGGAAAGCTGTGCATCAGGCCGGACACATCCGGGAGTTGGGAGCGAAGCCGTTCCAGAACAGTCAACAAAAAGGGCTGGCCTGTGCGGCGGTATAGTTCCTGGGTCACCCGCAGGGCATCGGCCCCCAGGGGAAGCAGTATCTCCTCCGGCAGCCCTGGCAGGGCCTCCAAAAAGGTACGCATGACCGACAGGAGGCGCATCATGGATTTTTTGTCCTGGGTGGAGGAGGCGATGTGCAGCGCAGCCCGGGCGGTCAGAATAAAGCCCCGGGGGTCGGAACGAAGCGCCGCGGCAGCCGCCTCCAGGTCGGGTACAGGGGGCATGTCCGTATAGCCGCCCAGCTTGCTGGCCAGCACGGCATCCAATGGCGTCATGGCGGAGATATCGGCGAGGCCGAGCACCTGTCGGGTCAACTCACCCAGCAAGTCCCCCGTCTGGACACCGGCGTCCGCAAGGGGAACAAAAGCAGGGTTTACCAGGGGTGCACGGCGGTAGGCATCAACAGTGGGCATAGTTCCTCCCTGAGCGCAGGTCGGCCGGGGAGCCGACGAAATTCCTCATCTTATTTATTATAGCGGGTTTTTAGGCATCGTCAACCCTGAGGGGAAGGCGGGTGTGACTTGAATCCTTCTGCAATTTGGGTTATACTAAATCACATTACCTGGAAATAAGGAAGATTTTTCATCACCAAGGAGGGGCTCACATGGCGTCTGATCTGGAAATTGCACGCAAGGCTGCCCTGCGGCCCATTGAAGAGATTGCTGCGATGGCTGGTTTTTCGGTGGATACCCTTTCCCCCTATGGACGGTATGTGGCCAAGGTGGACGCAGCTTCTTATCTGGCGAAGCCTGCCAGGGCGAAGCTGGTGCTGGTGACTGCCATGAACCCCACCCCGGCGGGGGAGGGGAAGACTACGGTGTCCGTGGGTTTGGCCGACGGGATGACCGCTATTGGGAAAAAGGCCATGCTGGCTCTGCGGGAGCCTTCTCTCGGCCCGGTGTTTGGCATGAAAGGCGGGGCCACCGGCGGCGGGTATGCCCAGGTGCTGCCTATGGAGAGCATCAACCTGCATTTTACGGGGGATTTGCACGCCATTACCACAGCCAACAACCTGTTGTGCGCCATGATTGACAACCACATCCAGCAGGGGAACTCCTTAAGCATCGATCCCAGGCAGATCTCCTTCCGCCACTGCATGGATATGAACGACCGGCAGCTTCGACAGATCGTCACCGGAATTGGCGGCGTGAAAAATGGCGTGGTGCGGGAGGATGGTTTTGACATCACCGCCGCCAGCGAAGTGATGGCCGCCTTCTGCCTGGCTGGAGATTTACAGGATTTGAAGGCCCGGCTGGGACGCATTGTGGTGGCCCGCAGCTATGCCGGAACCCCGGTTACCGCCGGGGAGGTGGGGGCTGCCGGGGCCATGACCGCCCTGCTAAGGGACGCCTTCTCCCCTAATCTGATTCAGACCATTGACGGCACCCCCTGCCTGATGCATGGGGGACCCTTTGCCAACATTGCCCACGGATGCAACAGCGTGGTGGCTACCAAACTGGCCCTGCGCATGGCGGACTACGTGGTTACCGAGGCGGGTTTCGGCGCTGATCTGGGCGCGGAGAAATTTTTGGACATCAAGTGCCGGATGAACGGCCTGTGGCCCAGTGTGATCGTGCTGGTGGCCACAGTCCGCGCACTGAAGCATCACGGCGGCGTGGAGAAGGCCGCCCTGACTGCGGAAAACCTTTCCGCGCTTACCCAGGGCATGGAAAACCTGCTCATCCACATCCGCAACATCCGGGAGATCTGGAAGCTTCCCGTGGTGGTGGCGGTAAACCGCTTCGCTACGGATACGCCGGCGGAGTGGGAGCTGCTCCGGGACACGCTGAAAACCGAAGGTGTGGAGGCAGCCCCCTGCGACGGCTGGGCTCATGGGGGAAAGGGCGTGATGGAGTTGGCAGAGGCGGTCTGCCGGATCGCTGACGGGAGCGCACCCCAGCCCAGCTATACGTACGAGGACAGCGCGGCGCTGGCGGAGAAGATCCAGGCCATTGCCACGCGGGTCTACCACGCCAAAGCCGTGGAGTTTTCTGCAGACGCGAAAAAGACCCTGGCTCAGCTTCAGGGAGAAGGATACGGGACTTGCCCGGTGTGCATTGCCAAGACCCAGTACAGCCTGAGCGACAACCCCAAGCTTCTGGGCGCTCCTGAGGACTACACCCTGACCATCCGCTCCGCGCGCCTCAGCGCCGGCGCCGGGTTTGTGGTGGCCTTTGCGGGAGAGATCATCGCCATGCCCGGCCTGCCCAAGGTTCCTGCCGCCCTGTCCATTGACGTGAATCAGGAAGGAGAAATCCAGGGCCTGTTCTGACCCTTTTTGGTCCGGGCCCTTTTCCACAACTCAATAACAGGAGGGAAATGTATGCAAACCAATCCCAATCCCTTTCAAATGGAATTGTTAACGTTGTTGTCCCAGGATTGCCGCCTGCCCCTGGAAAAGCTGGCTGCCATGCTGGGCAGATCCATGGAGGATGTGGTCCAGGAAATCGAGACCCTGGAAAAGAATGGCGTGATCCTGCGCTACTCCCCTGTGATCAACTGGGACCGGACCGACCGGGAGCGGGTGGAGGCCATGATCGAGGTAAGGGTCACTCCCCAGCGGGACCAGGGCTTTGATGCCATCGCCAAGCGGATCTACCGTTTTGACGAGGTTAAAAGCGTGTACCTGATGAGCGGTGCCTATGACCTGCTGCTGCTGGTGGAGGCCCACAGCCTCAAGGAGCTGGCCTACTTTGTCAGCACCAAATTGTCCACCCTGGAAACCGTCACAGGCACGGCCACTCATTTTGTGCTGAAGCGCTACAAGAGCGATGGCGTGATTTTTGAAGGAGACAGGGACGATAAGCGACTGGCGGTGATGGCGTAGTATGGACTACTCCCGCTACATCAACCGGTCCGTCGCCCGGGTCCCCAAGTCCGGGATCCGGAAGTTTTTCGATGTGGCCGCTACCATGCCCAACGCCATCTCCCTGGGGGTAGGGGAGCCGGATTTTGTGACCCCCTATCACATCCGCAACGCTGCCATCGACAGCATTCTGGACGGAGAAACCGCCTATACCAGCAACTGGGGTACCCCCAGCTTGCGCAGGGAAATTGCGTACTATCTCAAGAACCGTTACGGCTGCGTTTATCGTCCGGACAACGAGATTCTGGTGACAGTGGGTGCCAGCGAGGGCATCGACCTGTCCCTTCGCACCATTCTGGAGCCAGGGGACGAGGTGCTGGTGCCGGAGCCCAGTTACGTCAGCTATGCTCCCAGCGTGGTGTTTGCCGGAGGCGAGCCCCGGCCCATCCCCACCTGCGAGGACAATGGCTTTGTCCTCACCCCGGAGGCGTTGGAGGCGGCCATCAGCTCCAAAACCAAAGCAGTGATCCTTCCCTACCCCAACAACCCCACAGGCGCTGTGATTGAGCGGCAGGCCCTGCTAAAACTGTGCGAAGTGATCCTGCGCCATGACCTGCTGGTCATCAGCGATGAGATCTACAGCGAGCTGACCTACCGGGAGGAAGGCTATGTAAGCATTGCCAGCCTGCCGGGGATGTGGGAAAGAACGATTCTGCTGAACGGATTCAGCAAGGCATTTGCCATGACCGGCTGGCGGGTGGGATATCTGTGCGCCCCTGCCGCCCTGACCGATATCATGGTGAAGATCCATCAATACACCATTCTTTGCGCCTCCCGGCAGGGCCAGGTGGCGGCGGAGGAGGCACTCAGGCAGGGCAGGGAGGATGGCTATGTCGATATCCTGGTTATGCGGCAAAGCTACGACCAGCGGCGCAGGCTGATGCTAAAAGCTTTCCGGGATATGGGGCTGAGCTGCTTTGAGCCTTTGGGCGCTTTCTATGTATTCCCAGGCATCAGGAAAACCGGACTTTCCAGCGAGGAGTTCTGTCAGCGGCTGCTGAAGGAAAAGGAAGTGGTCTGCGTACCCGGCACAGCCTTTGGCGCGTCGGGCGAAGGGCACATCCGCTGCTGCTATGCCACAGCCTTGGACAAGCTCCTGGAGGCCCTCAGCCGTATGAGCGAGTTTGTAAATTCATTGTAAACCGTTATGAAATTGGAACCTATTGGATGGGAGTTTCGTCTGGTAGGTGGGCAGGCTGGTTATGTCGCGTGAAACCTGTAAACCCACGGGATGGATGGAGGAACGGGCATGGGAAAAAAATGGATTTCATTGCTTTTGATAGTGGCCATGTGCCTCACGGGCCTGGTGCTGTCCATGGCGGAGGAAGAGGAGGACGTCTCCCTGGCGGACTATTTCGCCCAGCAAAGCGGCGGCCAAGGGACGCCCAGCCCTGAGCCCCAGGCCACCCTCACCCCTGAGGAAAAGAAACAGCCTGTGTACGAGCTGGACGGGTCCACCGTTATCACCATGAGCTTTACCGGGGACGTGACCATCGGCAGCAATCTGCAAGCCGGCGGCAAGTCCATTTTCGAAAAGGAGCTGGACAAGCAAAAGGGAAACATAAACTTTCCCTTCCGCAATGTACAGAGCATCTTTGAGGCCGACGACCTGACCGTGGTGAACTTCGAGGGCACGCTGACCTTGGCAGGAAAAAACCGGAACAAGCTGGAGAACGAGTACCTTTTCCGCGCGCCTCCGGAATATGCAGCCATGCTCCCCCAGGGGGGCGTGGATGCGGTTTCCTTTGAAAACAACCACGCCATGGACACGGGCGAGGAGGGAAACGCGGAGACCAAGCAGGTGTTGCTGAGCCAGGGCATCCCATATGCCAGCGAGGACGAGCCCGCCATCCTGGAGGTGAAGGGTGTCAAGATTGGGCTTTTGGCTTACCAGACCTTTGACGGCAGACATGACGAGCTGATTGAAAAGGTGCCCAAGGACATTGCCGCGCTGCGCCAGGAGGGCTGCATCGTGGTGATCGTGAACTACCACTGGGGCGCGGAGCTCGACTACGTTCCCAACAACAACCAGGTCCGATTGGGGCGGGCCACCATCGACGGCGGAGCGGATCTGGTGATTGGCCATCACAGCCACCGGATTAACCCCATCGAGTACTACAACGGCAAGTACATCTGCTACTCCCTGGGCAATTTCAGCTTTGCGGGAAACAGCAAGCCCCGGGACATGTCCACTTACATCTTCCAGATCAGGATGCGTGTCAAGGACGGAGTAGCCAAAAGCGACGCCTTTATCATCATTCCCTGTCGGATCTCCAGCCGTACGGATTATAATGATTTCGCCCCCACCCCCTACACCAAGGAACAGAACATTGAAAGCGTGCTCAGTGTTCTGAAGAAAAACGGGGCAAAGCTGCAATATGCGGTGCAGGAGTATCCGCTGAAATGGCCGGGAGAGGAATAAAGGGGCAAAAGGAACCGGTGCCAAGTGTCTTGTGTGCCGCCGGGCGTGCTGAGTGGTCAGCAGCGTCCGGTGGCCTTTTTGTGATTTTATCAGCAGGTGAACAAATGCCAGGGCATTTACCCACAAAGGGAAGCCCATATGTTATACTGAAATACGACCTGACTCACCAAGGGAGGACCCCCGCCGATGCTTCGCTTTCTTCCACGCCACGATACTGCCCCCTCCCCTGCCGCTCTGGCGGCCCTCAAGCCCTATGATGGCATGATGGCGCGCCTGCTGGCGGCCAGGGGGATTTTTACCAGCCGTGAGGCAGAAGCCTTCCTTTTTCCCGAGCCAAGCCATTTCCATGACCCTTTCGCATTGCACCATATGGAAAGGGCCGTTGCGATACTCAAAAACGCCAGGGATCAGGCCATTCCCACCGTGGTTTACGGGGACTATGATGTGGACGGTATCTGCGCCAATGCGCTGCTTTGCGCCGTACTCATCCGCTTTGGCATTCCGGCCAGACCCCATGTGCCCCTGCGGGAGGAGGGTTATGGCCTGAACAGAAAAGCTGTGGCCAGGCTGGCAGGGGAAGCCCGGCTGCTCATTACGGTGGATCTGGGGATCACCAACGCAGAGGAGGTGGCCTTGGCAAAGGAACTGGGCATGACGGTGATTGTGACGGACCATCACCAGTTGGGGCTTGTTCCCTGCCCTGCCGATGCAGTGCTCTCACCGCTGCTGGGTGCCTATCCCTTCCCCAGGCTTTGCGGCACGGGGGTCGCTTTCAAGCTGGCCCAGGCGCTGCTGGGCAGGGAGGAAGCGATGGAATACCTGGATCTGGCAGCTCTGGCAACGGTGGCGGATATGGTGCCCCTCACAGGAGAGAATCGGACCATCACAGCCCTGGGTCTGCCCCTGATTGGCTCCAGGCAGCGACTGGGGATGAGGGCCCTGCTTACGGTCAGCGGCAGCAATGCCCAGGTGGACAGCGAGACCCTTGGCTTTCAGCTGGGGCCCAGGCTGAACGCCGCCGGGCGCCTGGGGGACGCCATGCTCGGGGTAGAGCTGATGATGACGAATGACCCGGAAAAGGCCGATGCTCTGGCCGCTGAGCTGGACAAGCTCAATACCCGGCGCAAGAAGATGGAGGCGGAGGTGCTGGACCAGGCCCTATCCCAGGTCCTCTCCCATGACTTTGTGGCGGAGCCCATGGTGCTGGCTCAGGGGGAGGGCTGGCATGTGGGCGTGGTGGGTTTGGCGGCGGGGCGGCTGTGCAGCCGCTTTGGCTGTCCCACGGGGGTGTTCAGCAGGCAGGAGGGCATGCTTCATGGCAGCCTGCGCAGCGTCCCCGGTGTGAACATTCACAAATGCCTGCAGACCTGCCATGAACTGCTCACACGTTATGGAGGCCATGAGCAGGCGGCGGGCTGCACCCTGCTGGAGGAAAACTTTCCGGAGTTCAGCCTGCGGATGCAAAAGGCGGTGCGCCAAGCCGCTCCCCAGGAGGCGTTCATCCCCTGCCAGGAGTATGATGCGGACTTGCCTCTGGGTGAGGTTACCGCGGATTTGGCCCGGGAGTTGGATGCCCTGGCTCCCTTTGGACTGGGCAACCCCTCCCCGCTGTTCATTGCCCGGAATCTTCGCCTGGAACGCCGCCGGGCCTGCGGTGCCGGGGGGGCTCATCTGCAGGTGACCCTGCGCGACGGCAGCCATGTGATGGACGGCATTGCCTTTGGCATGGGCCGGGAGGCAGGCCTGCTGGCAGAGAAGGTGGACATGGTATACCGGATTACCCGCAACACTTTTCGGGGGAACACAACGCTGCAGTGTGAAGCCAAGGCCTTTCGGCCCGCCCAGGGGGCCGAGGGGGAGGCCATTATGGCGGCTCCGGAGCGGGACTTCGCCATGGCCCTGGTGGACGCGCTGCTGGAGGCGAAGGATTTGCAGGAAACCCAGGAGCTGCAAGAAGGAGACAGGGGCCTGCGCCGCGAAAGTAATACAATTGCCCTGCAGGGGGTAACAATGGGGGAAGCCGGGGAAGATGCTCCCTGGAGTTCTTCCGCCCGGGGCAGTCTGTATGTGGCCCGTACCAGGGAAAGCGCTGCCAGGCTCTTTGAGCCGGAGCCCGCCTTGCCAGGTCAGCCTCTCCATCTCCCCTTGGCCCTCCATTGGCGCGTTGCCGCCGACCCCCTTTTCTTTCCCACCGCCCTGGTTCTTCCCATTCTGAGCCAGGTGGAGGGCCATTGGCGGCAGGTATGGCTGCTGGACGGAGAGCTTTTTCCCGGGGAAGGGGAGCTGTGGCGGCAAAGGCTGCCCCAGGCCCAGGTTTTTGCCGGGCTTCCCGGCGGGGACCTGCGCCGCCTGGCAGCCTCCCTGGATGCTGGGGACGAGGCCTACCGCCGGCTGTACAAAAGCCTGAGAGGCAATGCCTTTGCCACCCTGGCGCAGGCGGCCGCACTATCCGGGCTCACCTTGCCCCAGGCGCGGGTGGGAATGCTGGCCTTTGCCCAGTTGGGCTTGATTTGTTACAGCGAAAGCCCCTTTTCGTACTCCCTTTGTCCGCCTGTTCGCTGCGACCTGGGGGAAAGCCCCTTGCTTGGGGCCATTCGCCGATTGACCGCTTAAAGGAGGTGTAACGCGTGCTAACCTATATTACCAACGAATGCATGCCCCTGGAAAAGATGCTGGCACGCGTGCAAAAGCACCATCCCGGCGACAGCTACCTGCTGGTTAAAAAGGCTTACGAGTTTGCTGAAAATGCCCATAAGGATCAGGTGCGCAAAAGCGGCGAGCCCTACTTCATCCATCCCGTGTCCGTGGCCAGCATACTAACCGAGCTGATGATCGACGCTCCCACCATCGCGGCAGGATTCCTCCATGACACCGTGGAGGACTGCAAGTGCATCACCCTGGAGCAGATCCACAAGGAATTTGGAGACGAGGTGGCCTTGCTGGTGGATGGGGTGACCAAGCTGGATAAGCTGGATTTCACCAACAGGGAGGAGCAGAAGGCCGAATCCCTGCGCAAGATGATTCTGGCCATGTCCAAGGACATCCGCGTGGTGATCATCAAGCTGGCGGACCGGCTCCACAACATGCGTACCCTGCGCTTTCAGCCGGAGGAAAGGCAGAAGGCCATCGCCAAGGAAACCCTGGACATCTTTGCCCCCCTGGCTCACCGCCTGGGCATGAACGCCGTCAAACAGGAGCTGGAGGATCTCAGCTTCAAGTATATCGACCCGCAGGCCTTTCATGACATCGCCCAGCGGGTCGGCCTGCGCCGTACCGAGCGGGAGGAGAACATCCGCATGGTCATCGGCGAGCTCAGCGAGAAGCTGGATGCCCAGCGCATCCATTACGAGATCGACGGCCGCCCCAAGCACCTGTATTCCATCTATCAGAAGATGAAGCAGGGCCGCACCTTTGACCAGATTTACGACCTGATCGCTGTTCGGGTGCTGGTGGACACCGTTCAGGACTGCTACACGGTGCTGGGCATCGTCCATACCCTGTGGAATCAGATTCCGGGCCGCTTCAAGGACTATATCTCCGTACCCAAGAGCAACATGTACCAAAGCCTTCACACCACGCTGATCGGCGGGCGCAAAATGCCCTTTCCCTTTGAAATCCAGATCCGTACCTGGGAGATGCATCGGGTGGCTGAGTTTGGCGTTGCTGCCCACTGGCGCTACAAGGAGGGCGGCTCGGAGAAGGATCTGGACAACAAGCTCTACTGGCTCCGCCAGATATTGGATTGGCAGAAGGAGACCCGGGACAGTCAGGAGTTTATCGACTCCCTGAAAACAGACCTGTTCAGCGAGGAAGTGCTGCTTTTCACCCCCAAGGGGGACATCATCAGCATTCCCAGGGGAGCCACGCCCATCGACTTTGCCTACCGCATCCATAGCGATGTAGGCAACCGCTGCATCGGGGCAAAGGTGAATGGGCGTATTGTGCAGTTGGACACCGTGCTGGAAACCGGCGACCGGGTGGACATCCTCACCTCTCCCAGTGCCAAGGGCCCCAGCATGGACTGGCTGAAAATTGTGAAAACCCAGCAGGCCAAGGCCAAGATCCGACAGTTCTTCAAGAAGGAGCTGCGGGGAGAAAACGTGGTCAAGGGTCGGGACATGCTGGAAAAGGAAGCCAAGCGGCGGGGCGCGGCCCTGCCTGCGCTTACCAAGCCGGAGTTTTATGAGCCGATATTAAAGCGGTATGCCTTTGGGGAGCTGGACGACATCTATGGCGCGGTGGGCTACGGCGGCATTGCGGCGGCCTATGTGATCGGCCGTCTGCTGGACGAACAGCGCCGCCTGGAGGCCCCGGTCATCCCCAAGGTTCAGGAGGTCAGCCAGCAGGAGGTCCAAAAGCACCTGGGCAAGCCCAGCCACGGGATCTATGTGAAAGGCGAAAGCGGCATGCTGGTGCGCTTTGCCCGCTGCTGCAACCCGGTGCCGGGGGACGAAATCGTGGGGTACATCACCAGGGGCCGGGGGGTCACCGTCCACAAAGCGGATTGCCTCAACGCCACCAACTCCGAGCAGGAGCGCATGGTGGAGGTAAGTTGGGCGGATACCGAAGCGGGAGCTTCCTTTAACGCCAGCATCCATATCATCGCCTATGACCATGTGAGCCTGTTGGGCGAGCTGGCTTTGTTCATCGGAAACATGGACGTACCGATTATGGCGGTCAGCGCCAAGCGGGACGACAAGCGCAAGACCAGCGTTATCACCATGGTCATCCAGGTCAAGTCCAGGGAGCAGTTGGATAAGGTGCTCAAGCAGCTGCAAAACCGCTCGGACATCATCGAGATCTACCGGGGGCGCACCTGAGCCCGGCAAAGAAAGCCCATGAGACTGGGAGGGAGATTGTATGCGGGCGGTGGTCCAGCGGGTGACGGAGGCCTGGGTATCCGTGCAGGGAGAGGTCATTGGCCGGACAGGGCCAGGGCTGCTGGCCCTGGTGGGGGTGCAGGAAGGGGACGGCGAAAAGGACCTGCTCTACATTGCCCAGAAGGTGCCCAACCTGCGCATCTTTGAGGATGAGCAGGGGAAGATGAACCGCTCCCTGCTGGACACCGGCGGCGGGATTCTGGCGGTGAGCCAGTTCACCCTGCTGGGAGACGCCAGGGAGGGAAGGAGGCCCAGCTTCATTGAGGCGGCCCGGCCGGAATTGGCCAACCCCCTTTATGAACGGCTCATCGCTTGCTGGCGGGAGATGGGCATTGAGGTGGGCACCGGCGCTTTTGGCGCGGAGATGAAGGTGGCCCTGGTGAACGATGGGCCCGTAACCATTTTGCTGGATTCCAGAAAGCTGCTGTAAGGTGGCTTTTCATCCCATAAAGGAGCTTGCCCTATGGCCTTGATTTCCGTGCGAACCGTGCCGGTGGGAGATATACAGGCAAACTGCTACCTGGTGGAAAACACCTCGACCCGGGAAGCGTTGATTGTGGACCCGGGGGATGAGGCGGACAGGATCATTGCTGCTGTGGGGAACCTGAGGCCTGTGGCGTGCCTGGCTACCCACGGGCATTTTGACCACATTGGGGCTGTGGACGGGGTCTGCGGCCATTTTGGCATTCCGCTGTACCTGCATGAGGCCGATCTGCCCAAGCTCACCGACAGCCGCATGAATGAAAGCCGCCGCTTTGCCCGGCCCATGACCGTTCAAACCCCGGGGATTCCCCTGGTGGACGGACAAAGGCTCAACCTGGCGGGCATCCATATCACGGTAATCCACACCCCCGGACACAGCAGGGGAAGCTGCTGCTATCTTCTGCCCGATGGCCAGGGGATTTTCACCGGGGATACCCTTTTTGACCGGGGCTATGGCCGAACGGATTTTGAGGACGGCAACTTTCTCCAGTTGAAGGAATCCCTGCGCCGTCTGCTGGGGCTGCAGCCCCGCATGGTAGCCTATCCGGGCCATGGGGGCCCGACCTATGCCGGGCGGAATGAGGATCGCCTATGAGCGGAGGCAAAATGGATGTTGCGCTGTATACGCCCCTTCCGGGCTTTGCCAACGAGCTGTGGGATGTAATGAAGCTGTTCCTGCCGGTAGGATCCCTGATGGTACATCCTCAGGACGGGGCCGGTGGTTCCATACCCCAGGACTCAAACATGCCGGATGCGCTGCTTCACCGTTTCTGGACCGATGAAGGACAGGACGGCCTCTGGCATTGTGCTTTTGCCTTTCGGGGGCACAGCGCCAGCAAAAGCCTGGCCATCCCCGCCGATATCGATGAAGAGCATCGGGACCTTGTTTACAAGCGCCTGCAAAAACGGCTGTGCAAGCTCACCCTGTATGATCTGCTGAAAGAGATGACCGGACATCATCCCCCCTGGGGCTCCCTTACGGGCATTCGTCCCACCCGGCTGGTGTATGAAAACATGGCTGCGGGCATGGACCTGAAGACGGCAGCGGCGGCCCTGGTGCGTGATTTTGATTTGATGCCCGGGAAGGCGGAGCTCCTGCGCCGCATCGTAGCGGTGCAGCAGACATTGCCGTTTCCCCGCACCGAGGAAGCGGACGTCTATGTGTCCATCCCTTTTTGCCGCACCCGCTGCACCTACTGCTCCTTTCCGGGGGAATCCCTGGGGAAGGGATGTTCTCCCCAAATATATCTGGACGCTCTGTTTGCGGAGATGGAAGCCTCCGCCACCCTGATGAAGCAGGCTGGAATCAGGGCCAGGGCTTTGTACATCGGCGGCGGTACGCCCACGGCGCTTTGTGAGGCCGATTTTGGGCGGCTTATGGACCGTGTGTGCCGGACCTTCCCCTGCCTGACCGAGTGTACCGTGGAAGCGGGCAGGCCCGATACCATTACCCGGGGAAAACTGGAAACCCTCAGGGCCCACGGCATCAACCGCATCAGCGTGAACCCCCAGACCATGAACGAGGCAACCCTGCGCCTCATCGGCCGGGATCATACTCCAGGGCAGACCAAAGAGGCCTTCGCCCTGGCCCGGAGCCTGGGCTTTGACAACATCAACATGGATGTGATTGCTGGGTTGCCGGGGGAAACCGAGGAGGACTTCGCCCATACCCTGGAGGAGATTATCGCCCTTAACCCGGACAGCCTCACGGTACACACCCTGGCCATCAAGCGCTCCAGCCGGCTGAACCTGGAGGGAGCGCCTCTGCCCCCGGCTCCGGTGGCTGCCCGGATGGTGGAGCTTGGGGAGGAGGCTGCCCTCCGCCTGGACATGGAGCCCTATTACCTATATCGGCAGAAGTATATGGCCGGTCAGCAGCAAAACGTGGGCTATGCCAAAGCAGGCAAGGCCTGTCTGTACAACGTGGATATCATGGAGGAAAACACCTCCATCCTGGCCCTGGGGGCCGGAGCCATCAGCAAGCGGGTGTTCCCGGACCGGGAGCTGCGCATTGAGCGGGCTCCCAACATCAGCAATGTGGCGTTGTACGTCCAGCGGGTGGATGAGATGGTAGGGAGAAAGAGGAACCTGTTTGGGGACGCAGAGCGCCTCTAAGTGCTTTTGAATAAAACGCGTGAAACGCAACGAATCCCTGGGTGGGGCGGGGGGCATCACCCCCGGGAAAGGAGTGGACGTATGGACAATCGTGTATTGGTAGCGCTGGATCAGGGAACCACCAGCTCACGCGCCATTGTTTTCAGCAGCGACGGGCAGGTGATGGCCTCCCACGCGGTGGAGTTCAAACAGCATTATCCCCAGCCGGGCTGGGTGGAGCATGCCCCGGAGGACATTCTGGACAGCCAGATGACGGCGCTGCAGACTGCCGTGAAAGTGAGCGGCGTGGACATTGGCCGGATTGCCGCCATTGGCATCACCAACCAGCGGGAGACCACGCTGCTGTGGGAGAAGGATACGGGCCGCTGCGTTCATCCGGCCATCGTGTGGCAATGCCGCAGGACGGCCCCCCTGGTGCAGAGGCTGAAGGACCGGGGTTATGGCGAAGTCATCCGGGAGAAGACGGGCCTGGTGCCCGATGCTTACTTCAGCGGCACCAAGCTGCAATATCTGCTGGATCTGCCGGGCATCCGTGACCGGGCCAGGAGAGGGGAGCTGTGCTTTGGCACGGTGGACAGCTTCCTGGCCTGGCATCTGGTGGAGGGGCGGCCTCATGTGACGGATGCTACCAATGCCGGCCGCACCCTGCTGTTCAACCTGCATACCCAGGACTGGGACCCGGAGCTGCTGGAGATGATGGACATCCCCCGGGAGGTGTTGCCCAGGGTGATGGACACCGCTCAGGTGATTGGCCAGCTGCGTACAGAGATCCTGGGCCGGCCCATCCCCGTGGCGGCCCTGGCCGGGGATCAGCATGCCTCCCTGTTCGGGCAGGCCTGCTTCGCCCCCGGCATGGTGAAGAATACCTATGGCACGGGCTGCTTCATGCTCATGAATACCGGAGAGGAACCCATCCAAAGCAGGAACGGATTGCTCACCACCATGGCCTGGCGGCTTGCGGGAAAGCCTACCTACGCCCTGGAGGGCAGCGTTTTTATGGGTGGGGCTACCATCCAATGGCTCAGGGATGAACTGGGTTTAATCCAGACAGCGGCCCAAAGTGAACAGCTGGCCCAAAGCGTCAATGACACGGCAGGGGTATTTCTGGTGCCTGCCTTCACCGGCCTGGGCGCGCCCTATTGGGACATGTACTCCCGGGGAACTCTGGTGGGCATGACCCGGGGTACGGGAAGGGCCCACATTGTCCGGGCGGCCCTGGAGGCTATCGCCTACCAGAGCCACGATCTGTATTCCGCCATGGTGGCGGACTGCGGCCATACCCCCTCCCAGATGCAGGTGGACGGCGGGGCCAGCGTCAACGGGTTCATGATGCAGTTTCAGGCGGACATTTTGGGAATCCCGGTGGTGCGGCCCGTCGTGCTGGAGACCACCGCCCTGGGGGCCGCCCTGCTGGCGGGTCTGGGGGTAGGCATGTATGGCAGCAAGGAGGAGGCCGTGCGCATGGTAAGGCCCGACTTGACTTTCCATCCCCGCATGGAAGCCCGTCACCGGGAGCTGGCCTTGTATGGCTGGCATCGGGCGGTGGAGCGGGCCAAGGGTTGGGTGGAGCCCTGAATGGGACATGCTTATGCAAGAAACACTTGACAAAACTGCAAATTTAGGATAATATCACCGTGAATCAAGGGAGATTTTGAAGGCGCATAACCGTTTTTCATCATCTCCCTTTTTCATACCATGAGGAAGCGGAGGGAAAAAAACATGAAAAAGACAATTGTGTGGTTGCTGGTACTGCTGCTTTGCCTGCCGATGATGGCAAGCGCCGAGGATGTCATCAAAATTGGTATTTTTGAGCCGATGACCGGCAGCTATGCCGGCGGCGGCGAAATGGAAATGGAAGGCATCAGCCTGGCCAACGAGTTGTACCCCGAGGTTCTGGGGAAGAAGGTTGAGTTGGTCGTGGGTGACTCCAAGTCTGACAAGGTGGAAGCCTCCAACGCGGCAGCCTCCCTGGTGAACTCAGGCGTTGTGGCCGTGCTGGGCAGCTACTCCTCCGGTCTGTCCATGTCTGGGGCGGATGTGTTTGCGGAGGCCGGCATCCCAGCCCTGACCGCCACCAGCACCAACCCCATGGTCACCCAGGATAGCGACTGGTATGCCCGTATCTGCTTCATCGATCCGTTCCAGGGCACCATGCTGGCCCGCTACGCTGTGGAACAGGGCTTCCGCAAGATCGCCGTGGTCCAGGAGATTGAAAGCGAATACGCCGTGGGACTGGCCACCTACTTTGAAAAGGAAATTGCCCTGCACGAAGGCTTTGAAGTGGTCTCCAAGGGCAATTTTGTTAATACGGATCAGGATTTCTCCACCCTGCTTACCGAAGCCCTCAGCAAGGAACCGGACGTGATCTTCTCCTCCGTGGGCTATGCCCCCAGCGCGGCTCTGATCATCAAGCAGGCGCGGGAGTTGGGCTTTACCGGCGCGATCGTTGGCGGCGACACCCTGGATGCTCCCGAGTTGTTTGAAATTGCGGGCGCATATGTCAAGGGTGTTATCTTTACCACCTTCTATGATTCCGCGCAGCCGGCCACCGAAAAGACCGAGGAGTTCCTTACCGCCTACCGCGCCAAGTATGGCAAGGAGCCCGCAGGCCCTACCATCATGGCCTACGACGCCTACCTGACCCTGCTCAACGCGATTGAGACAGCCAACAGCACCGATCCCGTCGCCATCCGCGACGCACTGTTTGCCACCAAGGACTTTGTGGGCGCTGCCGGTCCCATCACCCTGAATGAAACCCATGACGCGGTTCGTCCTGTGGTCTTCAAGCAGATGGCGGAGGATGGCGTCTCCTCCTTCCTGGCGATCATCGAGCCGTAAGCGGCGCGCAGGCTCCGTTTCTACGCTCCATCCAAGTAAGACCTTACATTAGGCGCCACTCTGCGGACAGGGACCGCTTCCTTGTCCGCAGAGCGGTTGCTTTTGTGTAAGGTTGGGGAGGTTCACCATGGCCACTTTTTTTCAGCATCTCACCAATGCCTTGAGCGTGGGAAGCCTATACGCGCTCATCGCCATCGGTTATACCATGGTCTACGGCGTGCTGCGCCTGATCAACTTTGCCCACGGCGAAATTTTTATGATGGGTATGTATTTTGCATTTTTCGGCATCACCCTTTTTCTGATGCCCTGGTATGTTTCCTTCATTCTCACCGTATTACTGACCGGGCTGCTCGGGGTGGGGGCGGAGCGCCTGGCCTACCGGCCTCTCAGGTCCGCGCCGCGCATCTCCGTGCTGATCTCCGCCATCGGCGTGAGCTACTTTCTGCAAAACCTGGCTACGGTGATCTTTGGCGGGCGGCCTATGACCTTTCCCCAGATCCCGCTGTTCACCGACGTGGTGCAGCTTGGAGCGGTGCGGCTTCAGCGGCTGGCGCTGCTGGTGCCTGTCATTGCGGGGGGGCTGATGGTGCTGCTGATGTTTTTGATCAAAAGAACCAAGACCGGCATGGCCATGCGGGCCGTGGCCCGGGACTATGACGCCGCCTCCCTCATGGGTATTGACCTGAACAAAACCATCGCCATCACCTTTTTCATCGGCTCTGCGCTGGCAGGGGTGGGCGCCATCATGTGGGGCATGAAGTATCCCCAGATCAGCCCCACGGTGGGAGCAATGCCCGGTATCAAGTGCTTTATTGCCGCAGTTCTGGGGGGAATCGGCAACACGGTGGGAGCAGTGCTGGGCGGTTTGCTGCTGGGGGCAGTGGAGATTTTGCTGGTGGCAGCCTGGCCTCAGCTGTCCGGATACCGGGATGCCTTCGCCTTTGTACTGCTCATTGCGGTGCTGCTGATCAAACCCACCGGCCTGATGGGCGAAAAAGCGACGGAAAAGGTGTGAAGCATGAAGCAGAAAAAGATTGTATCCCTGGGCTTGAGCATATTGCTGCTGGCCCTTTTGGCCGCCGGGCTCCTGGCTGTGGAGGGGAGCGGCAATAACTATATGCTGCGCATCGTGCGCTTGTGCGCCATCAACATTGTGCTGGCCCTGTCCATGAACCTGATCAACGGTTTTACAGGCCTGTTTTCCCTGGGCCAGGCCGGTTTTATGGCCATCGGAGCCTATACCACCGCGCTTTTGACCATTCCGGTGGCCAAAAAGCAGATGATCTTCATGATTGCTCCGCTGATACCCCCCCTGGACACCCTGACGCTGCCCTTTGGGGTCACCCTGCTGATCGGAGGGTTGATCGCAGCGGCATTGGCCTTTTTGGTGGGCCTTCCCTGCCTGCGGCTGCGGGGGGACTATCTGGCCATCGCCACTCTGGGCTTTTCGGAAATCATCCGGGTGCTGATCACCAACGCCCAAAGCCTGACCAACGGCGCCCAGGGCCTCAAGAGCATACCGGGCAATGCCA
>JAAYDR010000078.1 GCA_012729115.1 Clostridiales bacterium
TATAGAAGCGTCCTTGCTCATCCTGCAGGAAGTTATCCCTTAGCATGTCAAGTAGCTCCGGCATCTGCTCCCGCTTATCCTGGTGCAGTTCTTGCAGGTACTGGGGTTGAATGTCCTGGTAAGTTTGTGGCTTGTCCTTGAGGATGTAGTTGAGCCATTGAATGGCGTTTTTCTCATCTGTGACCACAAAAGAGAACTGGGTGGTGTCGAGATCCATATGCATGCGCTTCTCATCATAGGCTGTCACCTGGTCCGGTAAGAAGAACATGCTGTCTCGTTCCAGGAAACGCTGGCGCAGACCCTCATAGAAGGTGTGGGCGTCCATTGGAATGGGGAAACCATTATTAATGTGATATGCAACCATACGGTCGAACAGTAAATAATCCTGACGTTCTGCAACTATTTCGATTTTACTATTTGTGTCAGGAGCAATAGGAACATTTCCCAAATGCTGATGAACAAATTCCCATGCCATCTCAATTGATCCTGCTTCATTACGGAATTTTTTAACAAATTCTACCTTAGGCTTATATACTGATATAATTAGGTCCGACTTAACTGATCCAACTGAAGTAATCTGTGTAAAGCTCATTTTCCCCTTATCCATGATTCGAACATCTGCAACCAGGAAACCCGCATGCAGGATCGAGTCCTGAATAACATTCCATACTGCGTTTGAACTATTATGAAAAATTACCGTCATCCATCTATTTGGCTTGAGTGTGCGATAAAGCTCACCAAAACAAAGTGAGATTAACAAGTGGTAATCATCTATTGTTTTTGTTTGGGTGATATTCATTATTGCTTCGCGCTTGTTGTTTGTAAAAATTTTTAGCCAGGACTCCCAAATGAAATTTAGCTCTGAGTAGCATAGATTCCCACCAAATGGGGGATCAATGAATATATAGTCTATGGAATTATCTGGTAATTGCCGAAGATCTGTTGCAGATTGAGTGGATACCATACTCCTTCCGCTACTAGCATTAAGCTCAATTTTCTCGAAATCCTTTAGCGCTTCACCAATTTGTTTGATTATCGAAAGTTCTTTTATAAGTGATGGTATGTACAAAGTCCCGTTTGTTGGACCTCCACCAGCACCCCACGAACCATTCTGATAAGTCAGACCGTATCTTTTGGTGATGCGGAATGCTACCTTTGTAATAATGAAGCGCTCATATGGTGACGCTAACTTATCATATAATGATGCTAAAACCCAAAGGTTGCGTTTGAAGTAGAATTGGTCCACATATCGAAGTCCTAAGTTTTTTGGCTCACTTGTCTTATCGCCATCAGGCAGTTCATCAGTTGGATACCAATATGGGATCTCTTCCTTTTCAATTGCATCTAGTAGTTTCAAATCATAATCGTCTGGTTCTTTTTCGTATCTGCTCTTCCCAATACTATAGTTTATCAGAACAGGCACTTGCTTGCTGATTGATACTACGTTTTGCGAAGTACTTCTTTTTTGAGTAATCATCGCATGAGAACACTCGCGTTTGTTTGTGCTCGTTCCACAGTGAGGACAAGAAAATACGCTTCTAACTTTGCCTGCCTTCTTTTCCACAGCTGTGTCCCAAAAAATAAACTCTTTCGAGCACGATGGGCAAATCAGAACATCAGACCAGATAACGAAGTTAATTATGCCAATAACTGCCTCACCATGCAATCCGGTTTCATAGTGTCGAGTCGAAAACATCCATTCAGATTCTTTTTCTACTAATGCTAATGAAGACCTAATTGACATAATTGTTTCCATTTTGAAATCATCGAATTGGCAAATAACATCAGAGATAAATGTACTAAAAGGTGATAGGTCAATCAGTATAGAATGACGCCCTTTTCCATTCGATATTGCCGTTTTTGCAGCTACTCCTGTCATCCCGCTTCCGCAAAAACTGTCCATTATTAGTGCATCAGGGTTGGTATAGTGCTTAATGAGTCTACTAATAATTCCATATGGGACTTTGGTGTGATATGGATGGAAATGATACACTTTATCATATTTGTCATCCGCCAAATCGATTGACAACGGTTCTCTATGGTAATCATCCGTCGCCTCGTCATAGGGGGTGCCGTGCTCCTGGATAAAATCCCTAATGAAGGGATTGGGACAGGCAGTGTAATACGGCGGGCGGCTGAGAGCGATGATGTCCTCGTCCTTGGCAATAGGAAAACCTTCGATGTGGCGTACCTTATCAATGTCGGCCTTTGTCAGTTTCATGGCAATGGCTCCTTTTTTGTAGTTCTGCAGTGCTTGTTCAGCCCTTGATGACAATGCGGGCTTTGTCAAGGTTGTGCCCTCTTAGGACCTCATCAATCCACTCACCTAGCTTCTGCTTGAACTCCTCCGGCGCGGCAGGCCCCCAGTTCATCATGGCTTGTTGCAGGTCTTTTATGTGGACTTCAACACTCTCTAAACCTGACAACACAGCATTGACGCTGTCCATAAAATCCTGATCCACCGTGCGGGGCAACCTGCGGCTGGTAATGAAGGCATCGATTAGCTTGCGCTGATCATCATGCAGCAGGGCCTTTTGCCCGTCTAGGATGGGGTCATCCAAGGCAGTAAGGATTTGGCCGGTCCAATCCGCTAGCAAATGGTCCAGTTTGTCCTCCAATTGTTCCAGGCGCCCGGTGACGGGCTGTTCTCCCATATCTGCGGGGTTGAAGTGGCAATGGGGGCAATCAGCGTGTTTGATCAGATCCGGTGTCGTGCAGGCATAGCAAGACTTGAGCCTGAGCAATTGGCCAGTCAATTCCTGCAGCTGATTGAGGGACAGGATATCCCGGATGCCGCCCAAGGCCTGCAGGGTTTTCAGGCTGTCGCCGGCCATCAGCTTCTGCTTTCGCCTGTCTCCATCGATGTTCAGGCGGTATTGGCCATGCAACTTCATATACTCCGAAGCGTAGCGGCTTTGAAGTTCCTCCAGGCGCAGCTGCAGTTCATCTGTGTGAGCCGGATCATACTCCTTTTGCAGAAGCTGGTCCCGCATGAGCAGGAACGCCTTCTTTTCTTTGCTGAAGTTTTCTTTCAGGGGACTGCCCTGAGACAGCTTGAGCTCGGCCGCGGCAATGTAGGACATCAATTCCCCTACAGTGTCCTTAAAGGTGCGGACAGTGCCTACCGCCTTCATAGCCGTGATGCCGCGCTCCAAAGCCAGCATCTGCTGATCACTGTAATCAAAGTTTTTCAGTTTGGCCGCGGTGGTAAATCGGCTGCGGATATCATCAGCTGCCTTGTGAACGGCGGACAGCTCTTCTGTCAACTTCTCTGCTGTATTGGATGGTACCAGTGCCTCGCCCCAGAGGGTGGGCGCCTTGTCCAGGGCAATCTTCAACTGCCAGGCTTCCTCGCCTTTTTCCTTCACGGTCTTCTGCAGCTGCTCCACCGCAGCGTCCTGGGTGGAAGCGCTGGCCAACAGGCCTTCGCTGAGGCCTAGGACATCAAACAGGCGTCTCAAGAGCAATAAATTCACTGCCTTGGGCTTTTCCAGCCGCTTAAATAGGAAGATGTCGTTGGGGCTGATCTGCCTGAGGGCTTCCATGGTAGAGGCATCGTAGCGCCTGCCATCCGATGCTACCAGTACACAGTGCCCGCCATACACCAGGGCAGTGAGTAGAATGCTCATGAAGGCTTCATCAAAGTGAAACTGCTTGTCATAACCGTTCCCGCTACTGTCCCCTTCCATGATGTCGGCGTAATTGAGCACATGCCCCTCGGGCAGCTGCTTGAGGCGCTGAATGTAGAAGGAAGCGAATGGCGAGTTTTCCAAACGGATCTTGCCATCAACCAGGAACCCAAAGGCTTCCAGCACTTCGTTGCCCAGCTGCGTTGCTTTACCTACAAGGGCATTTACACCCTCTTGGCGCAGGGTAGTAAGGTTGTCGCGGGTGACGGGGTTTTTGAAACGGGGATACTGGGGATACTTATCATGAAAGTAAGCGCTTAAAGCCCTGGAGGCGGCCAGGTCTACCACGCCCTTCACGGTAAGCTCGTTCATGCGGGCGCCCTTCAAGTATTCCAGCAAGGGTTTGGTTTCGTTGCGGTAGGCTACCTGGAAGAGCGTAGTCTTGTGCTCATCCAGCCAGCGGCGAAGAAGCCGCAGGGAATCCTGGGCGCGCTTTGCGTAGGTGGTCCTAGTCTCCCCGCTGGTGGAGAGGATTTCCCATTCCCTGGCTCCGGCGTAACTTTTCAGCAGCTGCGAAAACGCTGCATCAGGCTGAAAGATCAGATAGACCTCGTCAGCTTTGCGCTCACCCTTGTCACTTAGCTTGCCAAATGGCGGGAGGAGATAAATATAAAAGTCCTCTTCCGGCTGGGCAGTGGGCCTGTCCTGGCTGCCACCCAGGAACAGGTAGCCTCGGCGGAAGACGTTTTTTTCAGCCCAGTTGAGCTCATATTGATATATTTTGTGACCAGTCACATGCTCGGGACGAGTCCACTCCAAGGCCGATATCATGACATCGTTATAGTAGCGATTGAGCACATGATCGCCCAGGCTGTCTGCTTTCTCCTGAATTTTGCGGTCATAGTCCACATCCTTGTGCAGGTCCAGGTAGAACTGCTCATTGTCCTTGTTGTATTCGATGAATTGGCCATCTACCGTTTTCATGATTCCCTGTAGTACTGTGTTAAGTGTAGACATCAGGAAGCCTTCATCCTGCTGGGGCATGTTTTGGATAAAAAGGGTCAGGTCATCTTTGAGGTTGGCAGCGGTTAAGCCAAGTTTGGCATCTAGGTCCACTGTCGTCAGGCGGTGAACGCTGAGTGCATAGATGATTCGCAGCGCCATGGGCTTATAGGCGGGCTTAGTGAAGGAGCGGTCAATGATGTCTTCCAGCACCGCACTCTTTTCCAGCACCCGGCCCACGTCAGGATCAGTCTTCAGCGCAGGGTTTGCCTTGATACGTTTCCAGTAGCTGTCATAGGAAACGATCCCCGGCTCGTTGGGCACCTCCTCATTGATGATACTGCCGATGGTCTCGGAGATGGTTTTTAGCACTTCGCGTTTCTCGACTGTGATGATGCGCTGGAAGGTCCTGATGTAGGCAGGATGAATCGGAAAGAGCTCCACATACTCTTCCAGCTGCTCCGCCATCTTGTAGTACAGCTTGCAGTATGGCTCCAGATGCAGGCGAATCAGGGCCTTCTGTTCTGGCGTTTTTGCCAGCACACGGTGCTTGGCCACGTAGGCGATGTCCTCGCTGCGGATGAGCACCTGCTCATAACGGTCTTTCATTTTCAGCAGGGAGTTGGACACATGATGGAAGACGGGGTTCTCAAACAAGGCTTCTTGAACGCCGCTGATAAAACGCAGACGGGTGGTTTTGATGATTTCTCCGATCTCACGCAGAAAGTTGATGTCCAGCATCAGCTCATTATCTTTTCGGCTTTTCAGGTAATCCAGCAGCTCATCCAGCACGACCAAATATCCGCGCTGCCCGTATTTCGCAGCGAAGGCAGCCATCATCGCCAACAGGGCATCCTTGTTGTTGTTGATGGTACTGACATCCGGAAAGGAGAAGTTGATCCCTCGTTTCTTCAAATCCTGCTCCAGGCAGTCAGTTATGATGCCGCGGAGGGATTTCTCTGTCGAGCCAATTTCTATTCGCAGCACTTCAAACTGACCAGCGACATCCTCCGCATCCTCCCTGAAGCGCTCATTCTGAGCCAAGGGCAGATAATCCTTGCTGCTGGCAATGGCGGAGATCACACTCATCAAGTGGGATTTTCCTGTACCATAGTTGCCAACCAGCAGCACACCTTTGTTATCCACAACATGGTCGAGAGACAATTGGGAGAGAATTCGAACCTGGATCAGCTCTGCCATGCTGTCGCTCATGACATAGCTGCGGACCAATTCCTCAGCTTTACGCTGGTCATCCGCACTGCGAAGTTCGATAATGGTCTCGATGGGGTTGAACTGGATGAGGTCACGGTATTTCATGACGAGCTCTCCTTATCTGGTGATGACATACGTGTCAACATATTTGGCGACCTCATAGGCCGCATACTCAGGCAAAGTTGGTTGTGCGTAAATGAGCCTTTGACCTTCGATTCGGCCAGGCCACACAATGCA
>JAAYDR010000079.1 GCA_012729115.1 Clostridiales bacterium
AACGCCGGGCTTAACCAGGGTTACAGTGATTCGCCCCCCTTCGGGCTGGTATTTCAAAGCGTTGGTGAGTACTTGCTCCAGCACCAGGCCCAGCCACTTGCTGTCGGACAATACCGCGCAGTCAAAGGGATCCATGTCCAGTCGGATACGGCGATAGGTGAACAGGGGCCTTAACCGCTTCACTACCTGGCAGCATAGGGGATATAAGGCAACGGAGGCCAGCTCCAGATCCGAGGATAGGCTGGCCAGGCGTTGAAAGCTTAGCGCTGCATCGGCATATTGTTCAATTTTATATACTTCCTGGCGTAAAAGCTCCCTATCGACAGGCTTCTCACTTTGGGCAATGAGGTTCAGAGCTGCAATGGGGGTCTTGATCTGATGAACCCACAGGGTGTAGTAATCGGTCCGCTGGGCCTCCAGCTGCCGGGCCTGGTCAGCCTGTTTGCGAAATTGTTCGCCATAAGCCAGAGCCAGATTCCGGAAGCCCTCCTCCAGGGGGGTTTGCGCCTCGGGCATGGCCTGTGGTTCCGGGGGCAGGTGTGTGAGGGCCTGCCACAAAAGGAGCTGCCGCCGGGCATAACGCCGGAAAGAAACAAGCAGCGCCACTGCCAGACTCACACCGGTCAGCATCAGGGAATAGGAAAGCTCCCGTAGGGTCCCTCCAGCCAAATGGTTAAGCAAAATGAAGAGACTGAGAATCCATAGCGTCAGCCCAAAGCTTCGCCAGTATAGTCGGCCATAACCCTTCAGGAGCCGAAAAAAGGTGAGCGGCTTCTTCATGACTGGTCCACCCGGTATCCCTGTCCCCGTTGAGTCCGGATAAAATCGGTAAGGCCCAGGTCTTCCAGCTTTTTACGCAGGCGGGTGACGTTGACGGTGAGGGTGTTGTCATCCACAAAACAGTCGCTGTCCCACAGACGGTTCATGAGGGCATCCCGGCTGACGGTGTTGCCTTTGCGCTCCATGAGAAGCTGGAGGATGCGGTTTTCATTCTTGGTAAGTTCCAGGCGGCTGTCGCCATAGACCAGCATGCTTCGGCCGATGTCCAGTACAGCTCCACGGTGCTCCATTGTGGTTTGAGTCCCTGTAAAATCATAGGAACGGCGCAAAAGCGCTCCGATCTTTGCCAAGGCTACTTCCAGATCAAAAGGCTTGGTGATGTAATCATCGCCCCCCATGCTCATGGCCATCACCTGATCCATACCTGCGTTGCGGGAGGAGAGGAAGAGGATGGGCACCGTCGAGAGTTGGCGGATCTTGGCGCACCAGTGGTAACCATTAAAAAAGGGCAGGGCGATGTCCAGGATCACCAGTTGGGGAGATGTGCGGACAAACTCCCCCAGAACATCCTCCAGGCGGGCGCAACAATATGCTTCGTAACCCCAGCGGCAAAGGTGGTCCGCAAGCAGGGCGGCAATGGTCTGGTCATCCTCTACGATCATAATTTTGAACACGATATGCAAGCCTCATTTCCACGATTAGCGCATGCGTTTCAATAAGCCTTTTTATTATATCGGTATCAGCCCGTATCGGCAAGGAGGGATAGGATGCATGTCATCTCCCCTTGCGGCTTTCTCCCTGCATCACAGTGCCTGTGGTAACTGTAGCTTGGTCACAACGGACTGTCTGTATGACTTGTAAACGTCGAAATTGCTGATATAATAAAGCCAGATCTACTACAACGATAATACGGAGGAGGACATATGAAAAAGTTTTTCAAGGATTTTAAGAGTTTCGTTCTGCGCGGGAATATCCTGGATCTGGCCGTTGGTGTGATGATTGGCGGGGCCTTTGGATCCATCGTCACGTCTCTGGTCAACGATATCCTGATGCCTGTGATCGGTCTGATCACAGGAGGTGTGAATCTGACCGGACTGTTTCTGGCACTGGATCTGCAAGCCTATCCTACTATCGACGCAGCCAAGGCAGCTGGAGTAGGTACCTTGAATTATGGCATTTTCCTCCAGGCAGTCATTAGCTTCCTCATTATGGCTTTCTGTGTGTTCCTGATCGTAAGGCTGATGGCCAAGATGATGCCCAAGAAGGTGGAGCCCAAGAAGGAGGAGCGCAAATGTCGCTTCTGTCGGATGACGATTGACGAGGAGGCCACCCGGTGTCCGCATTGCACAAGTGAACTGTAGGCCTGGGAAACCAATCCCCAAGAATACAGCCGGGAAGGAAATCCCTGGGTTTTTGACCGTCGAAGCTGCGTGATGACAGGGTTTACTATCATACATCAAGGGACAATGGCATTGAGCGCATTGTCCCTTGATGTTTTTTTTCTGGTGATGCCGAAGGATTCTCCTATGGTTGTTCCTTCTCCGTAAGCCCCGTAGTCCGGCACACCCAATCGTACATGGCGTAGCCGGAGAGGGAGTACCAACGCTTGGAACCGCTCAGGTCCTTCTCCAGAACGACCGTTTCCTTCTCTGTGGGTAGAGCGTACAGGCAGAGGGTCATGTCGCCCAAGTAAAGGGTGATCTTTGCATAGAAGTCCTGAGGCGGTTGAAAGAGACGCTTGCGGTCGGATTGCCCTCTGGAGAGGGCGCGGAGCAAGCCGTCCCCGGAGGGGAGGGAGATGGAAACGTCGTCCTGCTCTACCCTCAGGGTTCCAGCCTGCGTGGCTTGAGCCAGATGGCGGGCCAGTTCCGTGCGGAAGCTGATGTTGTCGCCGTAGAGAAGGACGTTATAGAGGAATAGACCAAGAAAGGCCGCGATCACCAGGGTCACGATCAGGATGATTCTCTTCATGGTTTCCCTCGCAACAGTGTCGGGTGATTGTCAACGAAACCAAAGATGAATGCAAAACCAGATGAAGGCAGCCCCGGCCAGACCAAAGAGGATGACGATGAGCAGCCCAGCTCCCACAGCGCTGAAAGCATACCGCCAGAGGTTTTTACCGGTCAGGGGTTCTGCCTCCGGGTTGCGCGGTACGGATTCCCCGGGAGAATACCAAGGCATGCCCTCCACATTCATGGGAGCTACGACGCGGTCTTCCTCCTGGGGTGGTTGCCGATTGGCGTTGTTGTCCATGGGTCCTCCCTGGTTATGGGTTGTAAAGATGGCAGACCACGTGATGGCCTTTTTCCACCTCGCACTGGACGGGCTCCTCGGTGGTGCAACGGGGCATGCACCGATTGCACCGGGTATGGAACTTGCAGCCTTTGGGGGGATTGGCGGGGGAGGGGATACTGCCCTCCAGGATGGTTCGGTTCATCTTGGCATCGGGGTCAGGCATGGGGATGGCACTGAACAGGGCCTGGGTGTAGGGATGGAGGGGGTTGCTGAAGATACTGGCCTTGGGGCCGTACTCCACCAGGTTGCCCAGGTACATGACGCCGATGGTGTCGCTGATATGTTCCACAACGCTCAGATCATGGGAAATAAACAGATAGGTGAGGCCGTATTCCTGCTGGAGGTCCTTCAATAGGTTGATGATCTGAGCCTGGATGGACACATCCAGCGCGGAAACCGGTTCATCGCAGACCACGAAATCCGGGTTAAGGGCCAGGGCGCGGGCGATGCAGATGCGCTGGCGCTGGCCGCCGGAAAACTCGTGAGGGTAGCGGTCTTTGTGGTAGGTCATGAGGCCGCAGGAGGCCATGATCTTGTCCAGATAGGCATCGTACTCTTTCTCCGGGACAATGTGATGCTCACGGACTGCCTCGCCGATGATCTCGCCCACAGGAAGTCGGGGAGACAGGCTGGAGTAGGGGTCCTGGAAGATGATTTGCATCTTGGGCCGGAGATGACGCAGGGCATCCCGATTCAAGGCATAGATATCCTGACCGCCAAAGCGCACTTCGCCGCTGGTCTTTTCAGTGAGCCGAAGGATTGTCCGGCCCACGGTGGTTTTGCCACAGCCGCTTTCACCCACCAGGCCCATGGTGGTGCCGCGCTTGATGGAAAAGGTAACGCCGTCCACAGCCTTCACATAGGACGTGGCACGTTGGAGCATGCCGCCCTTGATAGGAAAGTAGGTTTTCAGGTCTTTCACCTGAAGAAGGATATCATCGCGCACTTCAGACATGATCGGCAGCCTCCTTTCCTTGGTCTGCATAGCGGTAGCAGCTCACCGTATGGGTGGGGGACAGTTGGATGTCCGGGGGATAAGCACCGGCGCAGGGAGCGACGCATAACTCGCACCGGTCACGGAAATAGCAGTAGTCCGGCATATTGATGGGATTGGGAACCTTGCCGGGAATGGAATACAGCCGCTCCACCTGACGATTCACAACAGGCTTGGAATTTAAAAGGCCGATGGTGTAAGGATGGGAGGGTGTTTTGAACACCTCCTGCACTGTGCCTTTCTCTACCACCCGTCCGGAGTACATCACCACCACGTAGTCCGCCATCTCCGCAATGACCCCCAGGTCATGGGTGATGAGCATGATGGAGGAATTGATCTTGTCCTTTAAATGGCGAAGCAAGTCCAGAATCTGGGCCTGGATGGTGACATCAAGCGCAGTGGTGGGCTCGTCGGCAATAATCAGGCGGGGAGAAAGGGCCAGGGCCATGGCGATCATGACCCTCTGGCGCATGCCGCCCGAAAGTTCGTGGGGGTACATCCGATAGACCCCCTCACAGTTGGCAATACCCACCATCTCAAGCATGGATATGGTACGGGCCTTTACCTGGGCCGGAGTCAATGTTGAGTCGTGGAGAGCGATGACCTCGTCCACCTGCATGCCCACACGGAACACAGGGTTCAGGCTGGTCATGGGTTCCTGGAAGATCATGGAGATCTGCTTGCCACGGATGTTCTGCATCGCCTGGGTTGGGGTCTTGGCGATATCGTACACGCCGTCCTCGCCATTGAAGCGAATGCTGCCTTTGACAATTTGTCCCTGAGGCCGCTGCACCAGTTGCATGAGGCTAAGACTGGTAACGGACTTGCCGCATCCGCTTTCACCTACTACCCCCACGGTTTTGCCTCTGGGGATGTCAAAGGATACACCGTCCACAGCCTTCACCGTACCGATATCTGTGAAAAAATAGGTATGCAGATTATCAAACTCCACCACATTGGCGGAATCCCTCATAGTGGCAGAATACTCGGAGGGGTCCACGTTCTTGCGGTTTCGCTGCTTTTCAATAGCGCTGGTGATCTTACGGTTTTTCTTGCTGATTCGCCTGGACTCGCGTGCGGAGATATATCCGCTTTTTTTCTTGGCGTTTGTCAAGGGAAATACCTCCTTAGCGTTTCATTTTGGGGTCAAAGGCATCCCGGAGGCCGTCTCCGATGAAGTTGAAACCCAGCACTGTGAGCAAGATCAGAAGACCTGCGGGAATCCATACGAACAGATAGTTGGTCATCACGAACACATTTGAAACCGCATTGATGATGCTGCCCCATGAAGCCAGAGGATACTTGACCCCCAGCCCCAGGAAGGAAAGAGTGGCTTCAATCAGGATGATGTTGCCCAGACTCATGGTGCCCATTACGATCAGCTGAGGGATCACGTTGGGAATCAGGTGACGGAAGATGCGGCGGCTCACGGAGATGCCCGTTGCCTCCGTAGCGGTCATAAATTCCTGTTCCCGCAGGCTCAGGATTTGGCCACGTACCACCCGGGCGATGCTGGGCCAGCCCAGAATGCCCAGCGCAATCATCAGGTAGAAAATACGGCGGGTGGGGTCCACCTTCTCCGCATCCATGATGGCACCAATGATGATGTAGATGGGATAGCCCGGGATGCAGTTGATGATGTCCACCAAACGCATAATGAGGTTGTCCACCCACTTGCCGAAATACCCGGCTACGCCGCCCAGGATCACGCCTAAAACGGTTTCGAGCAATACCACCACAAAGCCGATCATCAGGGAAATCCGTCCCCCGTACATCAGGCGGGTCATAACGTCCATACCGTTGGCGTCCGTGCCCAGCCAGTGCTCCTGGGAAGGGGGATAGTACACCATGATTTTATAGGTGGGTTTTTGGGTGCGGACCATGTATTGCAGATTGGAACGCTCAACAGTGAAGAGCTGCTCCTGTCCATCCGCCGCGAGGAGGGTGAAGCTGGCGCTGCCCTCGCTGATGGCCTGCTGCACAGCAGAGGCAAAGCCTTCCGGATAGACGGTACCCACTTCGGACTCCTTGAAAATCCAACGGGACACATGGGCAATCTCATCACCGGCGGTGTCGGTGAGGGTAGCGCTGCCGTCTTCATGCCGGGTTATGGCATAGGCCTGGCCATTTATGGTAAATCCTGCTTGGGTGAGATCCGCCAGGGCCCGTTCAGCGGCCAAATGGAAAGAAAAGTCGTTCTCCAGCCTGCCCACAAACACGTTCTTGGAGGCAATGGCGATCTCCCTGACCTGGGACACAGTGGCCTGTACCTTGGAGGTCTGCAGCAGGAAGCTCTGCCCGTCGGCTGTTTCAAATGATTTCTCTCCGGCTGCAATGGCCGCCTCAAAACGGGCTGTGAAATCGCCTGGCAAGGTCACGCCGTCGGCGGGATTCAAGGTAAACTTGTTTTTGATGCCCTTGCCCTGGGCTACCACGCTCAGGGAGCCCACAACGTAGAGGTCCTCACCTTCCTTGGTTAATGTGTAGCTGACGCCGCTGCTTTCAAAAGTGTCGGCGTTCTTGGTGATGGCCAAAATCATTCGGCTCTGGGCAATTGTGTCAAATTTCTGCCCGGGAGCAACGGTATACAGCAGGCTGTCGTTTCGGGTGACGGCAGCATAGTTTTTCACCATTATCTCGTAACCCTTGAAAACCTGACTCTCACCATAGGGCATCAAGGCTCCGCCTACAAAGCTGAACAGGAACATGGCGATGATAATGATGCTGCCGGCGATGGCCAGCTTGTTGCGCACAAAGCGCTTGAACACCAGCATCCCTGGGGAGAGCACCTTGATTCGCCGTTCGTCATCCAGTGCGATGGGAGGCTGCCCGCCAGGCTCCAGGGGAGACAATCCATTGTCTTCCACTACACAATTTGCCTTTTCGTTCATGCCTTCCACCTCCTTAGCTAATGCGCACGCGTGGATCGACCACCGCGTACAGGATGTCTGCGAGCAGCGTTCCGCCCAGGGTCAATAATGCCATAAACAGCATATAGAACATCGTAAAGGGGATATCCCCAGAAACCATGGCTTGATACGATATATATCCAATGCCGGGAATTTGAAACAGGGTCTCTGTAATAAGCGCGCCGCCAAAGAGGCCGGGCAGGGTATTGCCCAAAATGGTGACGATGGGGATCAAGGTGTTGCGGAATGCATGCTTGTTGATGACCACCCGTTCCGATAGGCCCTTGGCCCGGGCGGTTCGGATGAAATCGCTGTTTAGGACCTCAAGCATGTTGGTGCGGGTATAACGCATCAAGTCCCCTATATTGACCAAAGTCAGCGTAAGGACAGGCATAATGTAGTGCTTGGCAATATCCAGAAACTGGCCAAAGGGTGAAAGCTGGTTGTAAAAGCGTCCCACCTTGCCATAAAGATCCAGCCAGCCCAGCTGGATGGAGAAGACCAACTTCAGCACCGTTGCAAAGAAGAAGGTAGGCAGGGAGATGCCAATCAGGGCAAACACCGTCACCGCATAATCGGTTTTGCTGTATTGTTTGCGCGCAGAAAGGATCCCCAAGGGGATAGAGATTGCTACCCGCAGGATCAGGGTGATGAAGGCAAGGATGAAGGAATCCCAGATGACCTCTTTGAACTTTGCCACTACCGGCACGTTGTATTGCCAGGATTCGCCAAAGTCCCCTGTAATGGCAGTGCCAATCCAGGAGAAAAAGCCCTCAAACACGTTGGTGTCCATTTTATAGATCTGGTTGAGCTGTGCCAGCCACTCGGTATAGCTCTTGCCGCCGGGCAGGCTGGCCTTTTCCCGGGCCATTTTTTCCACATAGGATGTGGGTATACAGCGCATAATGCCATAAATTACCATCGCCACAAAAAACAGAAGGACGATGCTGATGAGAATGCGCTTCAGGATGTACTTCTTCACATCGCACACCTCTCTTTCTATCAGTTCTCAATACGAGTTCGGCCCAATCGCATCAGCGTTCGCCGAGGTATTAGGGGATGAATCTATGATGAAAAAGCCTGGGCTTTAACACGCAAAGTGAAAGCGGATTCCGGACCCGCCGATGCGGATCCGGAATCCGCGCATTCTTTAGGGCAAACTCTTACCAGCGTGACCCAAAGAGCGCTTTAGGATCACTTCATTTCTACGGTCTCAACTTCCTTGAGCCAATCATAGAAGGTGGTGATGTCCTGGACAACGGTGTCCATGTTAACACGGGCAGGGCTGAAGATGTAGCAGTTCTGGCGTTGATAGGTGGGCAGTTCCACGGCCCATTCGATGATCTTGTCCAACGCAGCCTTGTAGGTGGCTTTGCGGAAGGCCTGGTCGTCGCTTTGGCGGGCATCCAGGATCAGTTGGTCCAGATCGGCATCGGCAATGTGGTAGTGGTTGGAATCGCTTCCACCCAGTCCCACAATGTTGGAGGAATGATAGATCTGGTACATATCAGGATCGATGGTGGCCTGCCAGGCAGCGGCCCAGAAGTTTTGGGTGCCGGCGTCCAGTTTGTCCCACAGGACATTGGAGTCGGAGGGATCGTTGATGGTCAGGGTGATGCCGATGGTTTCAAAGGCAGCCTTGGCGTCTGTGAGGATACCGAATGCGGGGTGGTCGCCTACGCCGTCTGCGGGGATGATGGCTTCATACTCCAGAGAAGCGCCCTCGGGAGCGGCGGTGAATTTGCCTGTCGCCTCATCCCAGGTATAGCCGGCGGCCTTCAGATACTCAACGCAAGCCTTGAGGGCAGCAGCATACTTCTCGTCTGCATTCATCTCGGCTGTGTAGATGGGATTGCCGTTGATGTCGGTGGAGAAGGCAACCTTGTAGTCAGGATCAGTGGGTTGGGGGGCAGCCCAGGAGGTGTTGGAGATGGGGTAGTTGATGACCGCTGCGCGCTCGCCGTAATAGCTGTCGATGACCACATCCCGGTATACGGCAAAGACGGTCATCAGACCCGTGCGCAGGTACTTGGACTCCTGAGAGTCGGATGCATCGCCTACGCGGACAGTGTCGGCATTGGCGCCCAGATAACCGTAGCCCAGGTTGTCCACCGTATTGACGACAACAACATCGCCCGACAGTTCGCCGTTGGAGTTGGCAGCCTTAATCTCGGCAATACCATTATTGTTAAAGATAGGATCGGTAATATCAATGGTTCCGGTGACGACACCGGTGATCTTGTCGGCGTCAGCGCCTTCCTTCCACTGCATGGTCCTGGTCTTGGGAACGCCCCGGAAGAAATACTCGTTGGCTTCGAAATAGATGACCTTGTTTTCGTAGTTCACAAACTTGTAGGGTCCCCATCCCATGGGAGCAGTGGTCTTCGCCTGTACAATGGAGAGGTCCCCAAAGGGATGGCCAAACTTGTTGTTCTCGTAATCATACTGGGCAGGATCGCCATAGTAGTGCAGAGGCGCGGCGGTAATGCCCGCAATGCTGTATACGGCAGGAGCCTCGTAGCCGCTGGTCACCACCTGGACGGTCTGGCCATCCAGTTTGGTAATGCCGCTGATGTTGGGGATGCCGCCCTGCATGCCCTCGTCTTTCGCGCCTTCCTCGGAGATGAATTTGAGCAGCGCGGTGGCGGTGGTGGAGGGCGCGGAGCTATCCGCGGCCTCAACGCCGTAGAAGGCGTCGGGATCGCCGTTATAGCCTGCCTTCGCTTCGGCCACATAATCGTTGATGGTGGGGTACACACCCTCGGCCAGGTTCCAGGTGGAACCGGTCTTGGCTCCGGTGAGCACACCGTCGGCGAAGTCGGCGAACCCCCACATCATCATGCCAAAAGCCACCTGCTTGCCTGCATCCGCGGTGATCTCCTCAGGGGTGGCACCGATGCCTGCAGCATAGTCAGCGTTGTTGTAGTTGTTGACCACATAATTAACGATATCCTGGCAGTCATCGGCCCAGGCAGCGTCAATCAGCGCCCAGTAGGCATCCTGCTGCTCCTTGGACCAGGAGTCGCCCTCGGTCCACTCATGAGCGGCACCGGCGGCCAGAATCTCGCCCGCCAGGGACTCATACTTGGCATAGATATCGCTGGTGGTCTGGGTCTGGTAGTCCTTGACACCCAGGATATTGTAGCTGCCCAGCGTGGTAGATCCCACATAGGAAGGATCCAGGTATACATAGTAGGTGAAAATCAGATCGTCGGCAGTTACAGGTTTGCCATCGCTGAATTTCAGGTCGTCGCGAATTTTGATGGTATAGGTGGTCTGGTTCGCAGCTTCGTCGTAGTTCACGCTTACATCGGCGGGGCCGGTGTAGGTGTAATCAACGCCGTTGTAAGGACGGGTCTCACCCGCGATGGCGTTATACACGATAGCGCCCTGACGGTCGGTGGTCAGCAGCGCCTCGCCGCATACAACGGCTGTAACGTCCACATCATAGGCTGTGTCTGCAAAGAATGGACTGAACTTCTGGCTAAAATAGGAATAACCAACTACCAGCGGGGTTTCTCCTTCCGCAGCGGTTTCGGCGAGGCTTGCGCTCATCATGCCGCATAGCATGACAAGAACCAGCAACGCGGACAGGAGCTTTTTCGTGGTTGCCATTTAGTGTTCCCCCTTAACATAATGATTTATTGCTGCGCGGTTTACCGCGTTACAACCAAGGGATGATCCTGGATCGTGAGATCATGGAGCGGAAGCCGGTTCGGGCTGCTTCCCTTGAAGCTGAGGCTTCAGCGGCATCAGGACCCGATGGGTATATAGCGCGCAAAAACCCAACATGAAAACGGCGCCCAGGGACTGGAGTTCCGGAATCAACCTGCTCCCGGCTCCGCCCTGTAACGTGAAAACAGCCTCTCCTACCGTGTGGAGTCCGCCAAGTATTGCCGCGCCTAAGGTGCTTTCATGGATGCGGTTATACCCCTCATCCTTGTCTATCTCGTTGAAGCGCGGGGGGGAACGCCAAAGCTTGATGATGCCCATCATCCAGTAAAATAGGGGGAAGGGCAAAAACAGGTAAAAGGGCAGAACATAAAAACTCCGGCTGCCATTGGCATTGGAGAGGCCGCTCATGGCAAATCCTGCCAGGGCCAGGGTCCATAACGCCAGCATGATCAAGCACTCTCGGCTCTTGCGGGCTTCATCCACGGATAGAACGTACCAGGGTCCAACATATACAGAGGTGTGTTTTTCCTTCCCTGTAGCGGGGTTGATGGTCGTTCTGGTTTCAAAAAGAGCCAGATGTTGCCGACGCTTGATCTTCTATCGCCTCCACCCAGATATGCACCTATTTATCTTAATACATATTTCTGGTTTGTCAATTGATCGGGGGATATATGGGAAGAAAACACATCGAAAAGCGGGATCAGCATGGGATGCTGCCCCGCCCAATAATGGTTTTTTGTGCCGGCAAAATAGGGGCTATTTTCCTTCTTCTTCTGCTTCTCGTTTGGGAAGGTTCTGCTTGGCCTCAAAACGTTCCACCTCCAGCACGTACACGGCTGTGACTGCCAGGGTGCCGTCGGAAACATGGCAGGGCTTCTTGGTCAGGCAGGCCATGAGAATTTCCAGGCCGCGACGCTTTTCCTCTGTTTCAACAAGCTGCCGGACGATCCCCTCGCCAATGAGGCTACGGTAGACGTATGTGGTGTGCTGACTTTCCCTCCCCAGCACCAGCTCATGCCCACAGTCGAGGGCAAAGCCCGCAGAATGAGGGCCGTTCTTCAACAGGTCATATTTTCGGCCTGCAAGCGCCCCATGAAAAAACAGGCGCAGCGTTGATCCCTCCAGTTCGTAGCCAAAATTCAGGGGAATCACATAGGGGGCTGGGCTGGCCGGGTCCAGGATGGCCAGATGGAACACCTGTGCACTGTCCAGGATATTCCGAATGGTAGCGGGGTCACTGACCTTTCGGTCCTGTCTGCGCATGGGCTTTCCTCCTTTGGTTGACCTGGTCCTTTGAGCGTTGCAACAATCGATTTAAATATTGTCCTGTAAAGCTTTCTTTTACCTGAGCCACTTCTTCGGGAGTGCCCTGGCAGACCAGGCTGCCGCCGCCGTCGCCTCCCTCAGGACCCAGATCGATCACGTAATCGGCCGTCTTAATGATGTCCAGGTTGTGCTCGATTACCAGCACGGTGTTGCCTGCGTCCACTAGCCGCTGAAGCACGCTGATCAGCCGTTCCACATCCGCAATGTGAAGGCCTGTGGTAGGCTCGTCCAGCAGGTAAAGGGTTCGGCCCGTGTCCCGGCGGCTCAGCTCCGTGGCAAGCTTGATGCGCTGAGCCTCGCCTCCGGAAAGCTGGGTACTGGGCTGGCCCAGTTTGGTATAGTCCAGACCTACATCATAAAGTGTCTGAATCTTGCGGAGGATCTTCGGGTGGTTTTCAAAAAAGCCCAGAGCTTCCTCTACAGTCATGTCCAGCACTTCGTAGATGTTCTTGCCATTGTAGTGCACGTCCAGGGTCTCCCGATTGTAGCGCATCCCTTTGCACACATCGCAAGGCACATAGATATCCGGCAGGAAGTGCATTTCGATTTTCAGAAGCCCGTCACCGGAGCATGCCTCACAGCGTCCGCCCTTCACGTTGAAGGAGAAGCGGTTCTCCTTATAGCCACGAGCCTTGGCCTCTGGGGTCATAGCAAAGACCTTGCGGATAAGATCAAAAACGCCTGTGTAGGTGGCAGGGTTGCTGCGGGGGGTACGCCCGATGGGACTCTGATCAATGTTAATGATCTTGTCCAGCTGTTCCAGACCCTCCATGGAGCCAAATTTTCCCGGATGGGTCTTAGCCCGGTTCAGGACTTTGGCCAGGTGCTTGTAGAGAATTTCGTTTACCAGGCTGCTCTTGCCCGAGCCGCTGACCCCTGTGACGCAGCAGAACACCCCCAAAGGAAAGCGTACGTCGATGCCACGCAGGTTGTTTTCTGCCGCGCCCCGTACGGTAAGAAAACCCGTGGGCTGACGCCT
The DNA here is from genome assembly GCA_012729115.1 of Clostridiales bacterium. Classification (GTDB taxonomy): domain Bacteria; phylum Bacillota; class Clostridia; order Christensenellales; family Aristaeellaceae; genus Limiplasma. The sequence goes on from JAAYDR010000079.1 coordinate 12,959, forward strand.
CTTGGCGGGGATGGGGATGAAGCGCTTGCCGGACAGGTACTGGCCGGTTAAGGAGTTCTCATTGTTCATGATATCCTCAACTGTGCCCTGGGCGGTGATGTATCCGCCGTGGATGCCCGCTCCGGGACCTACATCCACAATGTGGTCGGCTGCAAACATGGTGTCCTCGTCATGCTCAACCACAATCAGGGTGTTGCCCAGATCCCGCAAGCGCTTGAGAGTCGACAACAGCTTGTCGTTGTCCCGCTGATGCAGGCCGATGGAAGGCTCATCCAGGATATAGAGCACTCCCATGAGGCTGGAGCCAATCTGGGTGGCCAGGCGGATGCGTTGGGCCTCACCGCCGGAGAGGGTGGCTGCCGCACGGGACAGGGTGAGGTAACTAAGGCCCACGCTATCCAAAAAGCCCAGCCGGGCGTCAATCTCTTTGCGGATCTGGACGGCAATCATCTGCTCCTTTTCCGTGAGCTGAAGACCCTGAAAGAAGGTCCGGCATTGGATGATGTTCAGATCACAAACCTGGCTGATATTCTGCCCCCCCACGGTGACGGCAAGGGCTTCAGGCTTTAATCGCCGTCCATGGCAGGCCTCACAGTCATCGTTGACCATGTATTCTTCGTATATCAGTTTCATGCTGTCGCTGGTGGTCTCCCTGTAACGGCGGTTCAGGGAGGTGATGACGCCCTCAAAGGTGGTGGTGAAATGTCCTGCCCCGTGGGCCCCTTCATATGTGACGGTGATCTTCTCCGTACCTGTGCCGTAAAGCAGCAGGTCAACATGCTTGGGACTTAAATCCTTGACGGGGATATCCATGCTGAAACCATATTTCTTGGCCAGGGCCTTAAAGTAGGTGTTTGCGATGCTGGTGGGGTCTGCCACGTTCCAGCCGGGGGCCTGAATCGCTCCTTCATTGATGCTTTTGGATGAATCAGGGATGACGCTGTCCCGGCTGATGCGCATGATGGCCCCCAGACCGCTGCAGGCAGGGCAAGCGCCAAAGGGACTGTTGAAGCTGAACATCCGGGGGCTCAGTTCTTCGATGGAGATGCCGCAGTCCGGGCAGGCGTAGTTCTGGGAAAAGAGAAGGCTGCCCTGGTCAAATAAATCCACCAGCACCAATCCGCCTCCCTCATGGGCAGCGGTCTCCATGCTGTCCGCCAGGCGTTTGCGAAAATCGCTTCCGCTTTTTAAAACCAGGCGATCAATCACCAACTCGATGGAGTGCTTTTTCTTTTTGTCCAGGCTGGGCAGTTCGTCCAGCTCATACATTTTCCCATCGATGCGCACGCGCACATATCCTCGCTTGGCGGCGTCTTCCATGAGTTTGGTGTGCTCGCCTTTGCGCTCCCGCACGATGGGGGAGAGCACTTGGAGCCGGGTGCCCTCGGGAAGAGTGGTGACTTGATCCACCATCTGATCGATGGTCTGCTGCTTGATCTCCTTGCCGCATTGGGGGCAATGGGGGATTCCGATGCGGGCGTAGAGCAAGCGCAGGTAGTCGTATACCTCTGTCACGGTGCCCACAGTGGAACGGGGATTACGGGTGGTGGTTCGCTGGTCAATGGAAATGGCCGGAGACAGACCTTCAATGGAGTCGATGTCCGGCTTTTCCATCTGTCCCAGAAACTGGCGGGCGTAGGAACTCAGAGATTCAACATAGCGACGCTGGCCTTCGGCATAGATGGTGTCAAAGGCCAGGCTGGTTTTTCCGGAGCCGCTGAGGCCGGTGAATACCACCAGCTTGTTGCGTGGAATTTCAAGGGTGATGTTCTTCAGATTATGTTCCCGTGCTCCGCGGACAATGAGTTTATCGTGCAAAAGGGTTACACCTCGATCAATTCGTATGCGGTGGTGCCCAAGCCGATCTTTTCGGCATGCTGGACTCCTATCCGCCAGTCAGTGGTGGGATGGGTATCGTGGAACAAGTCTCCGGTATGGGGGCGGCCGTCCAAACAGGTGCCTGGCAGACGCTCCATCTTGTTGCAGGCATCGGCGCAGGCCTGATCCAAGGCTACGGGGTCAAACCCGGCAAAGATGCCCACATCTGCAATCAGAGGGGCATCGTTCTCCGGGTGGCAGTCGCAGTAAGGGGACAGGTCCATCACAAAGGAGATGTGGAAATGCGGACGGTTCTGAACAACCGCCAGAGCGTACTCGGAGATCTTCTTGTTCAGAGCGTCAAAGGAGCTTCCCGGGCCGCCAATAGCAGCCATGTCCCTGCAAACTCCTACGCAGCGGCCGCAGCCCACACATTTTTCATGGTCGATAAAAGCCTTGCGGCGCTTCTTTTCACCATGAAAGGAGATGGCTCCGTGAGCGCATTGAGAGGCGCACTTGCCGCAGCCGATGCAGGCATCCTCATTTACGGCAGGTTTGCCGTCGTTGTGCATGACGCGCTTGCCTGCCGTAGAGCCACAGCCCATTCCCAGGTTTTTCAGCACACCGCCGATGCCGGTGCATTCATGTGCCTTGAAGTGCGTCATGGAGATGACAGCCTCCGCGTCCATAATAGCCCGGCCGATTAGTGCCTCCTGAAGCAGTTCCCCCTCAATGGGCACGGCTACGTGGTCGTTTCCCACCAGGCCGTCGCCGATGATGACGTGGCAACCGGTCTGCAGAGGGGAAAAGCCGTTGAGATATGCCGTTTCCAGATGCTCCAGGGCATTGCGGCGGGTACCCACATACAGGGTGTTGCAGTCCGTGAGAAAGGGCATCGCACCCATTTCCTTCAGAGCGTCCACCACCACTTTGGCATAATTGGGTCGCAGGTAAGCCAAATTGCCCAGCTCCCCAAAGTGGATCTTCACGGCAGTAAATTTGCCCTGTAGATCCATATCCATCATGCCCGCCCTTTCCAGAAGCTTGCAAAGCTTCTGCGGCAGGCTTCTGTCACCGGTGGCTCTGAGATTGGTAAAATAAATCTTTGCCTTTTCCATAGGGATTCCTCCTGGATTGCCAGGGGAACCGATTTTGCTGGCGTCATGCGCCTCGTGCATTGGGTTCCCGGCTTACTTGTGGCATTCCTTCTTATCATAGCATAGCATATGGGCCCTTACAAGATCGGGATACATGTGCCGATTGAGCGGTACATATCCTAGAGGCGTGGCATGTTGCCGATGGAAAAGGAGGAGGGACATGGGGGGATTGCGATATTTTGCCGGGGGGAATACGGCGGAGGGATTTCACTCCTGCTTCGGGCATATTTTGCCGGAGCCTGAGCAAAAGCGGATGTTTTACGTCAAGGGAGGGCCAGGCGTAGGCAAGAGTAGCCTGATGAAGCGGGTGGCCGCCGCCCTGGAGGAGGCGGGGCATGAGGTGGAGTATTTTCATTGCGCCTCCGATGCGGAAAGCCTTGACGGGATCAGCGCTCCCGCCCTGGGGGCAGCCATGGTGGACGGTACTGCGCCCCATGTGTACGATCCGGTAATTCCCGGTGCCAGAGACACCCTGCTGTCGTTGGGAGACTTTTTGGATGAAAAGGCGCTTAAGCCCAAGTTGGGGGAAATACGGGCACTGCAGCAGGAGATATCAGGCAAGTTTACCCGCAGTTTCCACTATTTGGGGGCGGCCGCCGGCGTGCGCCGGGCTGCGCGAAGGGGAGGAGATGGGCTCGGGAAGATCGCGCATCTGTGCAAGGAGCTGACGGATCAGTACCTGCCCCTGAGGGGAGGCAGGGGGAAACTGAGGCTCCTGTTCACCGCTGCTTTTACCCCAAAGGGCCCCATCAGCTTTCTGCCCACCTGGGCGGCGGATACGGCCGTGGTCATTGAATGCCCCTTTGGGCAGATCGCGGACGGGCTGTTACGCGCTTTGGGGGAGAGCGCCATGAATCGAGGTTTGGATCTGGTGGCCTTGCTGGACCCCCTGGAGCCAGGTTACTGGCAGCACCTCTACCTTCCGGCCCACTCGCTTCTTTTTACCACAGGGGAACGGCTGGGAGCCGCTCAAACCATTTCATCTGACAGGTACCTGGAGCTCAAGGAGATTCCTGAAAGGGAACAGAACTTTGATCGAAATGCCTATGAGCTGCTGATCCAGCGGGCTGTGGAACAGTTGAAAGCTGCCAAGGCCATGCATGACGAGTTGGAAAGCTACTACATTCCCCAGATGGACTTCCTCAAGTGGGAGGAACTGCTGGCGCGGGTAAAAATGGAAATGGGATTATAGGCGGTAGTGGGTTCAGGGGTGAAACTCCCGGATTATTGCTTAATAAAGCGTTCCAGTTCTGATGGCAGTGGACTTTCCAGTCTGACGGTTTCGCCGGTTATGGGGTGAGTAAGTTCCAGACGGTGACTGTGCAGTGCAAAGCGCCCGGGGAGTGCCGCATCCTCCTGGCCGTACAGGAAATCCCCCAGGACGGGGCAGCCCAACCAGGAGAGGTGGACGCGAATCTGATGGGTGCGGCCTGTGGAGAGCCGAAGCAGCAGAAGGCTCCGGCCATGGGCAGTCTTTAGCAGCCGGTAGTGAGTCAGGGCAGGTTTGCCGCTGCCTGATACCATTCGGCGTACGGTAGCTCCGTCGGCCTTGGCAATGGGCTCACAGATTTCACCTCTCTCCTGGGGAGGAACGCCTTGGCATACAGCCAGGTATTCCCGCAGGAAGCCTCCGGTATGCAACATCCCCTGGAGACGTTGCTGTACATGGGGGTTGAGGGCCACTGCCATCAGTCCGCTTGTGCCCTTGTCCAGACGATTTACCGGATGGTACACAAAACCAGGCGGGCGGCCCAGGTAGCTAAAGAGGGCGTTCTCAAGCGTGCGGCCCTCCCCCTGACGAGAGGCCACAGAAGGCAGGGGTGCGGGTTTGTCCACAATCAGCAGGCCTTCCCGATGGTAAGGCACAAGGAGAGGCAGTTCATAGGGAAGAATGGGCTGGGTTTGAATTTCCGGTATCCGGATCACCAAGGTCTGCCCCGTCCGTACCCTTGCGTCCGCATGGACTGCAAACCCGTCCAGCAACAGTTCTCCCTGGAACTTGGCCCGCTTGAACTGGCTGTAGCTCATGGCCAGGGGACCCAGGGCAAGTTTCCGCAGAAGATATCCGTCCCAGGAGGGCTGGACCACCAGTGATAGTTCCGTGATGCCCCCTCCCTCCCAGTCAGCGAATTACAGCGGGTTTATGATAGCACATATGTTCCCCTATTGCAAGGGCGATTTTAAGCCGGCGGTTTACAAACGGCCGGCTCCATGCTATCATAGGGCCATCGCAGCCTTTGGTGGATGTCATGAAGGCATCTTCCCCTTATGAAAAGGGGCGGAGGGCGCAAAATGACACCCATGAAAGGAAGATAGAAATATGAAAAAAGCGGATACGCTCCGCCTGACCCTGGCCGCATTGTTTGTGGCCTTGGGCTTGGTATTGCCCTTTTTAACCGGGCAAATCCCCGAAATTGGCAGTATGCTGCTGCCCATGCATCTGCCTGCACTGCTGTGCGGCTTTGTATGTGGATGGCCCTGCGGTCTGGCGGTGGGCTTTGTGATGCCGCTGCTGCGCAGTTTGATCTTTGGCATGCCACCTTTGATGCCCACGGCCATTGCCATGGCTTTTGAGCTGGGGGCCTATGGAGCGTTGGCTGGTTTTCTGTACGAAAGGCTGCCAAAGAAGCAGACCCGTGTGTTTATGTCTCTGATTGGGGCCATGGTGGTGGGCCGCATCATATGGGGCCTGGTGAGTTGGGCTTTGGCAGCCTTGTTCCTGCCCAATGCCTTTACCTTGCCAATGTTTTTTGCCGGTGCTTTCGTGAAAGCCTGGCCGGGAATCGCGGCTCAAATCATTGCAGTGCCTCTGATTGTGATGGCTCTGGAGAAGGCAAGGCTGATTCCCCTGAACGTATGCAAAAGTACCAATGGGTAAAGAGTGAAGATGTACCGTACGATACTGAAAACTCTTTTGGGGGAGACCCCATGCATGGAGCCTGTTGACGCAGTCAAACTCGTATACCAAAGTGAGTTTGGCTGCGGCCATTTGCTTGCCTTGGAGGAGGACTGCATAGCACGGATTGAAGCAGAGCTAAAGGAGAGCACATCCCAAGAAGAGGAACGTCCTTTCACAGAGATCGGGAGTGGATTGTGCCGCCTGAACCTGAGATGCCCACGGGTACGAAACCTGTCACCCAGGCTGATTGCCCGCATGATGATCCATACTGCCCAAGAAACCCAAGGCAACCTTGCATCTTTCCTAAAGAAGCTGGACCTGCTTCGGGCCCTGTGTGAGGAGGGAACGCTGCCCTTTTCTCCTGACCAGTTGGAGAGCTATCTGTGTGATTACGCTGGGAGGGGCTACCCTCCCGTGAGTCATAGCCCTCGGTACCGGGCGGCCTATGCCCCCGCCTACCGGGTGATATGCCGTCTGTATGGCATCAGCCTGCAGGTTGCCGAGGCTGTGGAGCAAAGGCTTCTTCAGAAGGGACGTGTTTTGCTGGTCCTGGACGGGGATTGCGGGGCTGGAAAATCCACCCTTGCCAAAGCGCTGGCCCCCCTCTGGGATGCCTCCATCATTGCCATGGATGATTTCTTTCTGCCACCGGCGCGTAAAACCTCCGAGCGTTTGGCAACTCCCGGGGGCAATGTCGATCACGAGCGCTTCAGGGCCGATGTTCTGGAGGGGCTTCTGGCCTGGCAGGAAGGGCTATCCCATGAGCCTTATACCTATCAGGCCATGGATTGGCATAAGGGCGTCTGCTTCTCCCGGGAAGTTCGGCCTTCTTCCGTTGTGTTGATTGAGGGAAGCTACAGCCAACATCCCGTCTTTGAGGACGCTTATGATAGACTCCGGCCTGTGAAAGTATTCCTTTCCGTAAGCCGCCAAGAGCAACTGCGACGCCTTAAGGCCCGAAACCCCGCTCTGTTCTCCCGCTTTCAGACGGAATGGATTCCCCTTGAAAAAGACTACTTTCGGGCATATGATATACCTGAAAAGTCAGACATCACCCTTTCTACAGAGGAGGCATGGCAATGAGGGTAGTTGTCATTGACGGCCAGGGAGGCGGCGTGGGCAAATGCCTTGTGCAGGCCTTGAAGGCTGCCTTGCCCCGGCAGGAGGTGCTGGCTTTGGGAACCAACGCGGCGGCCACTGCTGCCATGCTCAAGGCCGGGGCAGATATGGGGGCCACAGGGGAGAATGCCATCTGCTACCAATGCCAGAGAGCGGATATTATCCTGGGGGTCGTAGGTATATTGCAGGCGCATTCCATGCTGGGAGAAATCTCCCCGGCCATGGCGGCGGCGGTCAGTGCCAGCCCTGCAGAAAAGGTGCTCCTGCCCATGGAACGCTGCGGGTTGCATGTGGTTGGCGTAGGGAAGCAGACCTTGGATCAAGCCATCCAGGGAGCCGTGGTGAAGGCCCGGGAGTTGATTGAGGCCGGGAGTTGAGGACCGGATCAGGATCGATTTGGAAAGGAAGAGAACCATGAGCGAATGTACCCATGATTGCTCCAGTTGCGGGCAGAGCTGCGAATCCCGGACGGAGCCCCACAGCCTGCTGGAAAGGCCTCATGAGCAAAGCAGTGTTCGCAAGGTGATCGGTGTATGCAGCGGTAAGGGGGGCGTGGGTAAAAGCCTGGTCACTTCCCTGCTGGCGGTGCTGGCTCAGCGGCAGGGGGTGAAGGTGGGCATTCTGGACGCAGACATCACCGGCCCCTCCGTCCCCAGGATCTTTGGTCTTGGGGAAAGGGCAAGCGGAACCGAAACCGGCATCCTGCCCGTGAAAAGTAAAACAGGCATCGATATCATGAGCCTGAACCTGCTGCTGGATCATGACACGGATCCTGTCATCTGGAGAGGACCTGTGCTTGCGGGGGTGGTCAAGCAGTTTTGGACGGATGTTATCTGGGGCAACAAGGATATCCTGTTCATCGACATGCCCCCGGGTACAGGGGATGTGGTGCTCACAGCCTTTCAGAGCATCCCTGTGGACGGCATCGTACTGGTGACCACCCCCCAGGAGTTGGTGGGTATGGTAGTGGAGAAGGCCTTCAAAATGGCGGAGATGATGAATATCCCCGTCTTGGGCTTGGTGGAGAACATGAGCTATGCCCTTTGTCCGGACTGCGGGACAAAGGTGGAGTTGTTCGGGCCCAGCCGCCTTGCCGAAACCGCCCGGGCCTATGGCGTGAAGACCGCCGCCCGGCTGCCCATTGACCCCAAGTTGGCTGCTGCTTGTGACCGTGGCATGCTCGAGCTGTTTGAGGGGGATTGGCTGGACGTCCTGGCAGATGATATTGTGGACCTGCCCGCCAGGGAGGGGAAAGAATGAGCCAAGAAGTTAAATCCATAAGCCCTCAGGATAAAGCAAATCTGGCCCGCGCTTATTTTGAGCGGGGCTATAATTGTGCTCAGTCGGTGGCGGCTGCCTTTTCTCAGGAGATGGGGATGGAGGAAGATACCGTCCTTGGGCTGGCCAGCTCCTTTGGGGGTGGTATGGCTGGGCTTAGGCAAATGTGCGGGGCTGTCAGCGGTATGTTTCTGGTGATGGGTCACCTAAGGGGCCACTATCCCCCCGATGACCGCAAGGCCAAACAAGCCCATTATGCGATGCTCCGGGATATAGCCAGCCAACTGGAGACCCAATATGGTTCCCTCATCTGTGCCGAGCTCCTGCAGCGGAATGACATTCAGCCCAAGCCCGATCCATCCGAACGTAATGATGTTTACTACGCAAAGCGTCCCTGCTCCCGCTATGTGGAAGCATGCGCGAGAATCATCGCACAGGAGCTGCAGGGCATGGATAACGTGGACGGGCCATGAGCTGGGGATATCGGGCTTGACGCCTTCCATTTCCGCCTTGTTTACTCCATCTCCATGTGGCCGTGCTTGGGCTCGCCAAGGGTGCCGCTGGCCCAGTGCCTGCGGCAGAGGCTGACGTAGCTTTCGCTGCCCCCAAGGACGATCTGCTCACCGGTTTTTACCACTTTGCCATCCACCACACGGGCGTTGCATAAAGCTTTCTTACCGCACCAGCAGATGGTTTTGACTTCTTCAATGGTGTCGGCCCAGGCCATGAGCCAAAGGCTGCCTTCAAAAAAGTTGTTCCGGAAATCAGCGCGCAGGCCGTAAGCGATGACGGGCACATTATCCTCGTCCACAATGCGCACCAAGTCCGCTACCTGGGACTTGGTGAGAAACTGGGCCTCGTCTACGATAACGCAGTCATAATCCCGTACATTGAATGAGGCCAGGTCCTCAATGAAGTCGCACTCACAGGACAGACCGCTACGGGAGGCGATGGTGCGGTTCCCATCCCGCTGGTCCAGCCGTGGTTTGAGCATCAGCACCCGCTGGCCCCGTTCCAGATAGTTGTGCCGTACCATGATGGCATTGGCGGTTTTGCTGGAGCCCATGGCTCCGTACCGGTAGTAGAGTTTTGCCAATGAGTTCGCCTCCGGCTTGCTTGGTTTGATGGGAGCATAGCACAGGCGCTTGAAATTGTAAAGCAGGGTAGCTTTTTGTCGAAAAAGCAAAAAACGGAGGGATCGCCGAGCCGAGGTTTGGCCAGTCCTTCTGCCATCCCTATCAGCAGGGCGACCCCTATGAAACCGGAAAAGCGCGGCTTTGCATAGCGCGCGCTTTTCCGGTGGGGGGTACTACTTTCCAAGAATCAAAGTGTTGTAGTCCGCTTCTTTAACGGTGCCGGTCATAGCTCTGCCGGTGGCTTCCTGCCAGCCTAGAACCATCTCCTTGGTAGACTGACCGAAGTAGCCCTTTTTATCCTTGGTTCCCGTAATAAATACATCGAATCCTTTGTTGATCAGCTTGGCTTGAAGCGCTTTGACCTCCTCGCCTCGACTGCCTATGGCCAGCACGAAGGCGCTGCCCACCCGGACTTTGTTCTGGGCTTTGTTCAGGCTGGCCAGAGTCTTGCGCCCTACGATGCCATCCGCATGGAGGCCGCGTTTGGCTTGGAACTTTCGGACCGCCAACTCCGTCATGTCTCCGTACTTGCCGTCCGCGGTTCCCTTGAAATAGCCCGCTGCAGCCAGAGCTCGCTGCAGATTGACTACCCGCGGGCCGGTGCAGCCATAGTAAAGGCTCCTGGGATCCTTTGGCACAAAGGCGTTCTTTTCAGAATTGTTCGTGGTGTTGATGGCTTTGCTGCCACCCTCCAGGAGGGCTGTTAGCGTCCGATCCCCAGGTTTGCCGTCTGCCTTCAGGCCGATGGAGTTCTGGTAGCGGGATACGGCCTTTTTGGTTTCGGCGCCAAACTTGCCATCCACAGAGCCTTTGTAATATCCCTTTTGCTTTAGCGCGGTTTGCATCTGACGGACACGGTTGCTCTGCTCTCCAAAGGGGATCGTTTCGTATTTTGCAAAAGCACTTATTGCAACACTTAGAACCAGCAGCATCATGACCATAAAACTAAGAATCCGAAGTCGTTTTTGGCGTTCCATCCAGCTCGCCTCCTGCCAAGTTGATGATATGCAGTGGAATCCTGCTAATACAATAACGGTTATTTTATGGCAAATCTTCCCAAGGGTGTATTGTCTAGTATACAGAAAAACCTTGCGCTGTAAAGGTTTTTTGCTATGTGTAAGAGTTTTGTTAGGATAATGATTGAATTTGTCATAGAAATGTTTAGAAATTGATGCAAAGTGAAACATCGTCGACCATGAAACTGGGATCAAGAAACATGGGGCTTAGTGGCAGGTGAAAAACCCGGGTTTACCACGAAGAGTGGGTTGAAATGGGAGAGAAGCCGTGCTATACTGGATAGGTTCCGTTGGGCCTCCTTAGTTAAATGGATATAACAGACCCCTCCTAAGGGTCAGTTGTGAGTTCGATTCTCGCAGGGGGTACCAAAACAGTAAGGTGAATGTGCCACAATCGCCGCAAGCAAAAGTCCCTTGATCCGGGGACTTTTGCTTTTATAAGTCGCGTCATAACAGTACTCCTTCCATCATGGGATGCTCTATGATGGCATGCCTTGGTTTGGATCATCATGGTGCAGTCATAAAAAGAACTTGTCATCCCCTGGATGGTTTTGTATAATTATCATTGTAAACTGGGTTTGAATGCGCATATGCAGGAGAGCCCCTTTGTGATGATAAATGGGAGAAAGAGGGGGCGGCTTTGGACTTTGGACTTTCGTCCTTTATGGCGCAGGTATGGGGTAATCCGGTTCTGATGATCACGGTGATCCTGACCCTTGGGGTGGTGTTTGTCAACGGTTGGACCGATGCGCCCAACGCCATTGCTACAGTGGTGGCAACGCGAGCCATGACGCCAAGGTCAGCGGTGCTGATGTCCGCGGTGTTCAACTTCTTTGGGGTGTTGGTAATGACGCTTCTCAACGCTACCGTGGCCATGACCGTGAAAAATATGGTGAACTTCAGCGGCAGCGGGGAGGCGCTCATCGCTCTTTGCGCTGCTCTTTTTGCCATTATCATTTGGGCGGTGGCGGCCTGGTACTTTGGGATCCCCACCAGCGAGAGCCACGCGCTGATCGCAGGCCTCACCGGTGCAGCCATGGCTCTGCATGGAGGACTAAGAGGCGTCAACGGTGCAGAATGGGTGAAGGTATTTTACGGCCTGGGACTGTCTACTTTATTGGGTTTTTGCCTTGGGTTTCTCACCACCAAGCTGATCCAGTTTCTGTTTGGCAGGGTGGATCGGCGGAAGACCACCGGGTTCTTTCAAAAAGGTCAAATCTTTGGCGGCATGGCCATGTCCTTTATGCACGGCGCTCAGGATGGGCAGAAGTTTATGGCGGTGCTGATGTTGGGCCTGTTTCTCAGCAATGGGCAGGATACTACCGGCAATGTGGTCCCTCCCCTGTGGATGATGGTTCTCTGTTCTGTGGTGATGGCCGTGGGTACCTCCATAGGCGGTTATAAAATCATCAAGGCCGTGGGCATGGATCTGGTGAAGCTGGAGAAATACCAAGGTTTCTCGGCGGACCTGGCCGCGGCGGGCTGCCTGTTGCTTTCTTCGGTGCTTGGCATTCCCGTCAGCACAACCCATACAAAAACCACAGCCATCATGGGCGTTGGAGCCACCAAACGGCTTTCTGCCATCAATCTGTCTGTGGTCAAGGACATGGTCCTCACCTGGATCCTGACCTTTCCAGGCTGTGGGCTCATAGGGTTCTTGATGACGAAGCTGTTCATGGTTATTTTTTAGAAAAGCGGGAGGCATAACGCAATGAAGAAGGATATGATCTATTTTGAGAACTACGCAGCTTGCGCGGCCATGTCTGTGGACATGGCCAAAGCAGTGAACGCGTTCTTTGAAAACTTTGACCCGAAGATGTTGGACGAGCAGATGAAGCTCATCCATGGGATGGAGCACGCGGCGGATGAGAAGAAGCACGAATTGTTTTCTGCATTGGTGAAGGCTTTTGTGACCCCCATTGATCGGGACGATCTGATGAACATCAGCCAATCCATCGATGACGTGATGGATGCCATGGACGATATTATCATTGAGATGAACATCACCCAGGTGAAGTCCGTGAAGCCGGAGAGCCTGGACTTTGGCAAGCTGATTATCCGTTGCTGCAGTGCCATGGCCCAGCTGATGGAGGAATTCAAGGATTTCAGGAAATCCACGAAAATCAAGGATTTTATCATTGAGATCAACCGCTTGGAGGAGGAGGGAGACCGTCTGTATATTTCCGCCATGAAGAACCTATACGCCACTTGCTCGGATCCACTGGAGGTCATGTCCTGGCGGGAGATTTACTCGGCCTTTGAAACAGTCTGCGACAAATGTGAGGACGTAGCGGACATCGTGGAGAGCATCATCATCGGAAATCTGTAACAAAACACGGAAGCAAGCTTGAGGTGGACAGCATGAGCTTTTGGTGCAGGGTGCTGGGGCATCGCTGGGAGGGCTGTATCTGCCGGCGTTGTAGTCAAATAAGGGATAAGAAACACAATTATGAGCCGGTGGAGGGAAAATGCGAGCAGCGATGCACCTTGTGCGGCAAGACAGAGGTTTTGCCCTGTGATTGGCATGGCTGTGCCTGCAGGCGCTGCGGGGCCGTTCGGGACCAGAAACATGATTGGATCAGCACCAATGAATGTGAACAGGTCTGCCGCATCTGCGGCAAGGAGCGGGAGCATCACCGCTGGCAGCCTGTGGACCGGGGCGTAGACAAATGCAAGTATTGTGGCAAGATTCATAAACTCACCCCAGATGAGATCATGAAGCGGGATGAGGAATGGAGCAACGGGTTCATGTAGGGATTTGATGTCGGAGGAATGTAGGACGGGATGAATATAGGACGGAGATTGGTCAGCGAATAAAAGCCCAGTGCAAGAATCTTGGGAGGAATGAGCGACTTTCCTGAGCGACTTTCCTTGAATTTTTTCTGCTGAATGCTTGTCATGGGTCGGGATGCTATGGTATACTAATTTTCGCTGGTGCGCCGAAGTGATGGAATGGCAGACGTGACGGACTCAAAATCCGTTGGTGGCGACACCGTGTGGGTTCAAGTCCCACCTTCGGCACCACAAGAAAAGCCTTGTAAGATAACACTTACAGGGCTTTTTTATGCCATTCCTCCACCAGTATGAAGACGGAGAACATGGATGGAGACGGTCATCATAATATCCTGTTACAGGAGAACTTTCCTCATACGAGACAGGGAATTGCATCTCCATCATTTTTGATTTTCTCTTTGTTGGAGCAAATATCAAAGCATATTGGTTACCCTGGCCCAGTTTAAATGAGAAAACCATGAAGTTGGTGCTCTCCGACATGGCTGTGGCATATGTCTGCGCATAAGGGACGCTGATGGTGGGACCGATGATCGCATCGTTTTATATGATGTTTTTGAATAGGCTTTGAAAGGAGAAAAGGAGTATAATTGGGAATGTAATATTTGGTGACTCGGGTATCGAAGGTGCCGAACTGGCGCTGGATACCATTTGCATCAGCAGCCGCTTGGATGATATGGCTTGGGAAGCTGGCATGGATAGGCACATGAAAACGGGCGGGTCTTTTATAAATACCGCCAAAAACGATGCCTGAATGGTGGAGATGATCATGAAGGCTAAGTTTATCGGCCTTGGAATGATGGACAAGCATATGGCGAACAATTTATTAATAGACGGGTATTTCCTGCTGGTCCATGATGTGGATTTGGATGCGGCTCAGAAACTTAAGAGCCCAGCGCTGTCCCCGCTGTATCTGCCGAGAAAGCACCACCCATGTTGGCACGGAGCTTTCAGCCCGGTGGAAAGATCTCCATCAATCTCAAGGACATAAACAATGTGATGGACACAGCCCACGTGGTGGATACTCCCCTTCCCCTGACGGCGGAGTTGTTGGAAATCATGACCGCGCTAAAAGCTTGGGGTCACTCGGAGGAAGATCATTGTGCCCTGGTGCGGTATTATGAAAAGCTGGCAGGGGTGGAAGTGGGCGGAAAGGGAGCACAAAAGGATGTGTGAAATCGTAGGAATCGATGCGATGGAGTTGCTGCCTCGTACCAACACTGCCCAAGCGGACGCATTGCTTCAAAGCGCGCTGTCTCGCCAAAACCATAAAATCGTTGTTTTGGACGACGATCCCACTGGGGTACAGACAGTGCATGGGGTGAATGTGTATACGGACTGGACGCATCACAGCATTGAGGAAGGCTTTGCGGAAGAGAGCACTCTGTTTTTTATCCTCACCAATACACGGAGCATGGGGCGTGAGGAAGCGCGCGAAGTCAATCAGGAGATCGCTCTGAGGATTTTGGACGCTTCTATAAAATATCATAAACCGTTTGTGCTGGTGAGCCGCAGTGATTCCACCCTGAGGGGGCATTATCCGCTGGAGACGGAGACCCTCCGGGATACCATTGAGCATAACAGTGAAATCCGGTATGACGGGGAGATCATCTGCCCCTTTTTCCGTGAGGGTGGGCGTCTTACACTCAAAAACGTTCATTATGTCCGTGAAGGAAAAATGCTAGTTCCTGCGGCCATGACAGAGTTTGCCAAGGACAAAACCTTCGGGTACCATCATTCCCATTTGGGAAAATGGTGTGAAGAGAAGACTGCAAGCGCTTATCAGGCCAAAGATATGGCATATGTTTCGTTGGAATGCTTACGGTCGGGAGACTCGAAGGCTGTTACAGAGCTATTGATGGGTGTGCATGGCTTTCAAAAGGTGATCGTAAACGCCGCAGAGTATGCGGATGTACAAGTGTTTTTGGCCGGATATCTTGGCGCACTGGATAAAGGAAAGCAGTTTATTTTCCGCTCGGCAGCGGCGATTCCCAAACTGTTGGGCGGCATTAGCGACCGGCCTTTGCTGCGGCGGGCAGATATCGTACAGCCGGATTTGAAAAGTGGGGGCATTATTCTGGTAGGCTCCCATGTGCAAAAAACAACGCTTCAACTAAAGCTTTTGCAACAAGCAATGCCGGAGTTGATTGGTTTGGAGTTTGACGTGTGTCAAGCACTGGTTCCCGGTGGGTTGCTTGCACAGGCCCAAAGGGTAGCCCACTTGGCTGAAGATGCCGTCGCCATGGGAAAAACCGCACGGGTGTATACATCGCGAAAAAGGCTGGATTTGGCGGGCGCAGATGAGGAAGAACAACTCCGCGTGTCGGTGCGGATATCTGACGCTGTCACCAGTGTAATAGCAAAGCTGAAAACGCAACCTGCTTTTATCATCGCCAAGGGTGGCATTACCTCCAGCGATGTGGGAACCAAAGCGTTGCGAGTGCGCCGTGCGCTGGTCATGGGACAGGTTGCGCCGGGTGTACCGGTTTGGAAGACCGATGAACAAAGCAAATTTGCAGGCATGCCTTATGTCATTTTCCCGGGGAATGTGGGGGAAACTCGCACGCTGTTGGATGTGGTGAAGGAATTGTGTGGGTAGGCTAGCTCAATTTCAAAGCCTACGTTCATTTTGACTTCGTCTTTTGTGGTGATTTGCTTTTCACTACTGTCCGGTATAGCCTGTACCCCATGTTTCCGGCAGGAAGTAGAAGAAGGTTACCTCATCCCAGCGAGGAGCGTCGTAGTCCCTGGACAGGCCGTAGGTTCCATCACCCAGATCTTTCTCCTGGTCGCGTAAGATCGCCGGATGGAATCGCCCATACTTTATGCGAAACGCGAAAGGTGCTGACAAAGAGGTCCAGTTATTGGATTGGTAAGTCCTGTTAAGATGTAAGAGGACGGGGCTGACCCTCAGGCTTAGCCCCGTCCTCGGCTCTTTTTACTTATTCGTCCTCGAGCAGTGCCAGATCCGGGTCTTCCTCCAGTTCTTCCACGTCGTCGTCCTCGCTTGGGCTTATGGGCCGAACCGGGAGGGTGTCCCCGGCCTTTTTGGCTGCCATCGCCGCCAGGGCTTCGTCACGGATGATCTTGTCAATCTTTGCGGCTATCTCCGGATTGTCCTTGAGAAACTGTCGGGCATTTTCCCGTCCCTGGCCGATGCGCTGATCCTCATAGCTGAACCATGCGCCGCTCTTGTGAATGATATCCCGGTCAACGGCCATGTCCAGCAACGTTCCCATCTTGCTGATGCCCTCGCCGTATATGATGTCAAACTCACTCACTCTGAAGGGGGGAGCTACCTTGTTTTTAACAACCTTCACTTTGGTGCGGTTGCCAATTACTTCGGCGCCGTTTTTGAGCTGCTCTCCCCTGCGTACATCAAGCCGCACGGAGGCATAGAACTTCAGGGCCCGGCCGCCGGGTGTGGTCTCAGGGCTGCCGTACATCACGCCCACCTTCTCCCGAAGCTGGTTGATGAAAATCGCCACAGCGTTGGTTTTACTGATGACCCCCGCAAGCTTCCGCAGGGCTTGGCTCATCAGCCGGGCCTGTAGGCCAACAAAGCTGTCACCCATTTCTCCCTCAATCTCCGCTCTGGGTACAAGTGCCGCCACGGAATCGATAACCACCATGTCCACAGCGCCGCTGCGCACCAGAGCTTCGCAGATCTCCAAAGCCTGCTCACCGGTGTCTGGCTGAGAGATATACAACTCGTCAATATTCACACCCAGTTTACGTGCATAGACGGGATCCAGGGCGTGCTCCGCGTCGATGAAGGCTGCTACGCCGCCCAAGCGCTGGGTCTCGGCAACGGCATGAAGGGCTACGGTGGTTTTACCGCTGCTCTCCGGTCCAAAAATCTCTATCACGCGGCCACGGGGGAATCCGCCCACCCCCAAGGCAATGTCCAGATCCAGGCAGCCTGTGGAGATAACCTGGAGGTTGCTATCAGCGGCGGCATCACTGAACTTCATCACCGCGCCTTTTCCATAGGTCTTGTTGAGCTGTGCCAGGGCGCTTTCCAGGGCCCTCATCTTCTCCTCGCGTATTTGGCTTTGATCTGTTCCGACTTTTTGGACAGTCTCCTTCTTGGTGGCTTCCTTCTTGGCCATGGTATTTCCGCCTTTCCTTTGTAAGACTTTTCTATCGTTGCATCAATTCTTCCAGAAGCATATGAAGGGCTTTGAGGGTAGCAGCCTTGCGCACCTCTTGCCGGTTGCCGGAAAAATGGAGTTCTTCCACCCTGGAACTGCCCTGTCCGCAAACACATATAAACACCGTGCCCACGGGGATTTCGGGGGTTCCACCGCCGGGACCCGCCAGCCCCGTGGCACTGACAGCCAGGTCCACCCCGAGTTTCTCCCGGGCACCCAGAGCCATCTGCAACGCGCAGGGTGCGCTTACCACCCCGGGATGATCAATGATCTCCTGGGATACCCCCAGCAGTTCGCGCTTGATGCGCGGATCATAGCTGACGATACCGCCCATGAGAACCTGGGAGGCACCAGACACTGCGGCCAGGCTTGAAGCAATCATGCCCCCTGTGAGGCTTTCCGCCGTGCCCAGCGTCTGACCCTTCCTGGCAGCCAGGTTAACGACCTCCCGGCACAGGGGCATAAGAGCGGACGTCATAGCGCTTTCTCCTCAGACCCTGCCAATACGGCTCGATTGCGGACAAAGTAATCCACACCGGATATCAAGGTCATCATCATGGTAATGACCAGCAGGACCTGGTCCATGGGGAAGGGGGAAAAGGGCCGGTTCTTCATCAGAAACACCACCAAAGTAACCAGTTGCAGGGTAGTTTTTATTTTTCCCAGTGGCCCAGCGGCAATCACATGGCCCTGTTGGATGGCCACCAGCCGCAACCCGTCCACAGCCAGATCCCGGAAGAGCACGATTACACAGGCCCAGGCGGGGAATCGGCCCAAGCCGCAAAGGGCAATCATCACGGAGAGGACCAGCATCTTGTCCGCTACCGGATCCAGGAACTTGCCAAAACTGGTCACCAGATGATACCGCCGGGCCAGATATCCGTCCAGCCAGTCGGTCATGGCGGCCAGTATCAGCACGATCAGCGCCAGGAGTTGGCATAGGTCGGTTTCGATGGAGAGCAACACCAGGCAGACCGGAATCAGCAAAACCCGCAGCAGGGTGAGGCGGTTGGGCCAGTTCATACCATCACTCCTATAAGATCGTAGGGCTTTGCATCAATGATATCCGCAGTGATGAACTCTCCCAGGGCTGCGTTTGTTGCACCGGTCACCTCTACCAGGCCATCGGTCTCGGGAGCCTCGGCTGCAGTGCGGCCAATGGCCCTGCCTCCCTGACGAAGCTCTTCCACCAGTACACGCTCCCGGGTGCCTATTCTCAGGCGGTTTCGCTCCAGGGAGATGGTCTGCTGGGTCTGCATCAAGGTATCGAACCGCTGCTTTGCTACCTCCTCAGGCACCTGAGAGGGCATGGCAGCGGCGGCAGTATCCTCCTCGGGAGAGAAGGCAAAAGCTCCCAGCCGGTCAAAGCGGATCTCCCGCACAAAATCCATGAGTGTTTCAAACTGCTCCTGGGTTTCGCCGGGGAAGCCTGTGATGAAGGTCGTGCGAAGGGTGAAGCCCATTTCCCGGGCTTCCTTCAGTAGACGACGAACGGAGGCCATGTCGCCCCGGCGGTTCATTCTCCGCAGCAGTTCCGGATCTGCATGCTGCAGGGGCAGATCCAGATATTTGCAGATGTTGGGCTTGGCGGCCATCGCATCCAGCAGCCGCCTGTCCACCTCGTCGGGATAGCAGTACAGCACCCGCAGCCAGTCCACACCGGGAATATCGGCGGCTTGGGTCACAAGATCCGGCAGAAGGGAACGGCCTGCCCAATCTATGCCAAAGCGGGATGTATCCTGGGCGACCAGCACATGCTCCTTGACCCCGGCTTCTGCCAGAGAACGAATTTCATTCAAAACGCTGTCCATGGAGCGGGAGCGGAAACCACCCCGGATCAGGGGGATGGCACAGTAGGCGCAGCGGTTGTCGCAACCGTCAGCGATGCGAATATAGGCGGTGTAGGGCGCGGTGGTCAGCACCCGTGCGCCGGAAAGCACTCCGCCATCCCTGGCGCAATAAGAGGCGCGTTTGCCCTTGAGAGCCTCTGCGATGGCTTGCGGTAGCAGGGGATACTGGTTGACCCCCAGCAGCAGGTCAACCTCCGGAAGATCCTGCATCAGGGCCTGTTCATAGCGCTGGGCCAGACAGCCCGTAGCCACCAGAAGTTTGAGCTTTCCCTTCTTCTTGTATTCAGCCAGGGAGAGCAGGGTATCCACGGATTCCTGCTTGGCAGGCTCGATAAACCCGCAGGTATTGACAATCAGGATATCGGCATCCGCCTCATCGGTGACCACCCGATAACCGTTTTCACTGAGGATGCTGAGCATCAGCTCGGTATCCACCCTGTTTTTGCTGCAGCCTAGGGACACCACGCCCACGTTCATCATCCAATCGTTCCCTCCAAATACCTTCCATAAGAACGGGTGAATTGCCGGGAGGTAAACACCCTTCGTGTGATTGTATCATATTTTATTGCTTGTGGAAAGAGGGTGAAACAGGTGTTCGCCAAACACAAGCAAGGCGGTAGACAAAGAGGGCACCCCCTTGCCATGGCCAGTTTTTTTTGCTATGCTGGGGTCACTGGAGGGAGCCCATTGAGCCCTCCGTCAGGGAGGGACGGCCTTTGGAACGGCCCATGTTCCGGATGTTGCGGCGGGGAGCCAGGCGCGTTTCCCTTCATATGCCTGCCACAGGGGGGCGCGCTCCTTTTAAGCGTTTTGATCCCTACGGGCTGGACACCACGGAGCTGGCCGTAACAGACGACTTGTTCCGGTCCAGGGGAGCCATCGCCCATGCACAGGCATTGGCTGCAAGAAGTGCCGGTGCCGCCCGTTCTTTTATGCTTCATGGAGGAAGTACCTCTGGCATTCACGCCATGCTGCTCTATGCCGCCAGGCGGGGGGAGGAGGTTATCCTTCCCAGAAATTGCCATATCAGTGCCCTGAACCTATGCGCTTTGGCAGGTTTTGAGCCTGTCTTTGCCGATGTTGCCTATACCGTCCAGGGAAGGCCATATACATCCATGGAGGCTTATGAGAGGGCCATGGATGCTCACCCCCGAGCCAAAGCTGTTTTTGCCGTCCGCCCGGATTACTATGGACTGATGCCGGATCTTCGGCCTTTGGCAAAAGCGGTCCATGCCCGCCATATGCTCTTGCTGTGTGACGAGGCCCACGGGGCCACTTTCAACTGGCGGCATGATATACAAAATGCCCTTGCCCAGGGGGCGGATTTGGTTGCCCAGAGCGCGCACAAGACATTGCCCGCTCTGACCCCGGGGGCTTGGCTCCATGCTGCCGGGCCCATTGACATGCACCGGCTTCTCAGTCTGCTGCCCATGGTGCAGACGAGCAGCCCCTCTTTTCTGAACCTGCTGTCCCTGGATGAGGCCAGAGCCTGGATGGATCGATATGGGGCGCCGGCCTGCCGGGAACTGGGAGAGGCATTGTCCCGTTTCTATCGGAAGGCCAGGCATTTGGGTTATGTTCGAGCACAGGAGGACGCGCCGCCCGGATTTGCCTATGACCCGTTAAGGCTGGTATTGGCAGGGCCTCAGGGTGGATATGCTTTGGGACAGACGTTGGAGAATGCGGGCATTGACATGGAAATGTGCGATGAATGCTGTGTGGTGGGGATCTTGCCTTTGAGAGGTTATCAGAGGCCCCTGAAAAGACTTCTGGCGGAACTGCAAAGAAATGCGGAGGGTCTTCCTTTGTCGGCGCGAAGCGCGAGTGCAGATGAGCCCAAGAGCTGGATACCTGGCAAGAGTATGCGGGTCCTCCCCTTGGCGGAGGCGACATTTGCCTCCAGGGAATTGCTGGCCGTAGGGAAGGCTGTGGGGCGGGTAAGCGCTGTAACATGCGGTTTGTATCCCCCAGGGATTGCCCTTGTTACAGCAGGTGAGGTTGTGAGCGAGGAAATGGCGGAGTTTCTGAGCAGGCAGGATTTGGGCAGGCTGTTTGGCTTGACGGAGGAAGGGCTTCTTCCCTGTGTGGCCGGAATGCCATTGATGAAGGAGATAGAGGCGTGAATCAACTTCCATACGACACGGTGATCTTTGATCTGGACGGTACCCTATGCAACGCGGAACAGGGCATTGTTTCCTCAGCGATGTATGCCCTGGAGGAACTGGGCTATCAACTGCCGGAGGGGGTTGATCCCCGGGAGATGATCGGGCCGCCGCTGGTTCATGGTTTTGAGCAGGTGCTTGGGCTCCCGCCGGAACAGACGGCCAGGGCGATGGAACTGTATAGCCGTTATTTTGACCGGGAGGGAATGTACAAATACACTGTTTATCCACACATCAGGTCGATCCTGCGGGCCCTGCGGGCTGCGGGGGCATACCTGGCCGTTGCCACCAGCAAGTCGGAGAAGCCTTGCAGAGCGGTTTTGGAGCACTTTGCCCTGACCCGCTATTTTGACAAGATTGTAACAGCGGACAGCAGCCATAGCATTGCCGGGAAAGCAGAGCTCATCCGCCGGGCGTTGCCGGAGCGTTATCATCGTGCGGCCATGGTGGGGGACCGTCGCTATGATATGGAGGGGGCCAAAGCCAACGGTATCGACGGCATCGGGGCGGGCTACGGCTATGGCAGTGATCAGGAGTTGCGGGACGCCGGAGCGGAGCACATTGTGCCGGACACAGAGGCGCTGCGGGCTCTTCTGTGCCAGGGTGTAGACATCCCCAGGGGCTTCTTCCTGACCGTGGAGGGCCCGGATGGAAGCGGCAAGACTACCCAGGTCAATCTGTTGGAAAAGAGCTTGCGGGAGTACGGATTCAGCGTACTGCGTACCCGTGAGCCCGGTGGCTGTCCCATTAGCGAGGACATCCGTCAGATCATCCTGGACACAAAGAATATGGAGATGTCCCCTGCCTGTGAAGCGTTGCTCTACGCGGCGGCCAGGGCCCAACATGTGGTTCAGGTGATCCGTCCGGCGGTGGAAACGGGGATGCTTGTTCTTTGCGACCGGTTTGTGGACAGCTCCATTGCCTACCAAGGCGGAGGGCGGGAACTTGGCATGGAAACCGTTCAACAGATGAACGCCCCCGCCGTGGGGGACATGATGCCTGACGCCACGCTCTATTTGGACATCGACTATCGCCTGGCCCTCCAGCGTCGCATGGGTGCCAGCGCACCGGACCGGCTGGAACTGGAGGCTTTTGACTTTCATGAGCGGGTGCAAAAGACTTATGAGCGGCTTGTGCATGATTCCCGCAAACGCTTCATGACGGTCAACGCCGACCGGGATCCCATGGCGGTTGCCAAGGACGCGCTGGCGATGGTGTTGGCCCGGTTGGAACAGGAGGAGTAAGGTGGAGCGGATTGTGGTGGGCATGTCCGGGGGGGTGGACTCCTCTGTCGCGGCGTTGCTTCTGAAACGTCAGGGCTACGATGTAGTAGGCGTATTCATGAAAAACTGGGACGAGCAGAACGACAACGGGGAGTGTACAGCAGCCCAGGACTGGCGGGATGTGGAAGAGGTTTGCGGCCTGCTGGACATCCCCTGCTACGCAGTGAACTTTGAAAAGGAATACCGGGAGCGCGTGTTTGCGCAGTTTCTCGCTGAGTATAAGCGGGGCCGCACCCCCAACCCGGATGTGCTGTGCAACCGGGAAATTAAGTTCAAGGCCTTTTTGGAGTTTGCCATGAAGCTGGGTGCCGAAAAAATGGCCACCGGCCATTTTGTGCGCATAGGGGAATCAGAGGGGCGTCCATTGCTGCTGCGAGGCAGGGACCTGGGCAAGGACCAGAGCTATTTCCTGTATATGCTCAGGGAGGCCCAGCTTCACAAAGCCCATTTTCCCGTTGGGGAAGTAACCAAGGCCCAGGTGCGGGAGATTGCCCGGGAGGCTGGTCTGCCGGTGAGCCAGAAGAAGGATTCCACCGGAATCTGCTTTATCGGTGAGAGAAACTTTCGCAAGTTTCTGCAAGGGTATCTGCCCTTGCAGGGAGGGGAGATGCAGACCCCCCAAGGTCAGGTCGTAGGCAGGCATATGGGTCTGGCTTACTACACGCTGGGCCAGCGGCGGGGCTTGGGCATCGGCGGCGGTGGGGATGGCCGGAGCTGGTTTGTGATCGGCAAGGATTTGGAACGAAATGTGCTGCTGGTGGCTCAGGGTGAGAATCACCCTGCACTATTCAGCCGATACGTGCGGGTCTCCCAACTGACCTGGATCGGGGACCCCCCTGCCAGGGAAGGGGAGCCCTTCCGTTGCACCGCCAAATTCCGGTATCGTCAGAATGATCAGGCAGTATGGGCTCTTCTTTGCGGGAAGGATCTGTTTTTGCGGTCTGTAGACTTCCAGCGGGCGGTGACCCCCGGACAAAGTGCTGTGCTCTACCAGGGGGAGGTCTGCCTGGGTGGCGGCATCATTGAGGAAGCAGGGCGGACACCCATGGCGGATTTGGATCTGCTGATCCCAGATGCCCATAACTGCATATAAATACAGTGGAAATACAATCTATCGCCCGTAAAACCGATAAAAATGCTTGCCTTGGGCAGAGACATGCCGATATAATGGGTCAAGCATTTCTGTATGCATCACGCAGAAACGGAAGCGCGAAAAAGAAGGAGGATGGGATGAATGAAAACAAACAAATTTATCGCTGCAATGCTGGTTCTGGTGATGGCGGTTGGCCTTCTGATTCCCGCGCTTGCGGAGGATACGATTAAAATTGGCGGCATCGGCTGCCTCACCGGCGCCTATGCCATGTACGGCGAAGGCGTGCGCAACGGCATCGACCTGTACATCCAGGAGCTCAACGCTGCCGGAGGCATCGACGGCAAGCAGGTTGAAGTGATCTGGGAAGACGACGAGGGCGATCCTGCCAAGGCCACCAACGCTTTTAACAAACTCGTGCAAAACGACGGCGTTGTTGCCATCCTGGGCTCTGTGCTCACGGCCGCCACGGACAGCGTTGCGGAGTTTGCTGCGGAAGAGGGCATCCCCATGATTACGGCTTCCGCCACCGCTTACCACATCACCACCGATCGGCCTAATGTGTTCCGCACCTGTTTCCTGGATCCCTTCCAGGGAGTCTCCATGGCTAACTTCGCCAAGGAAGAGTTCGGCGCTACCAAGTTGGCCGTCCTTTATGAAAACGGCAACGAATACTCCACCGGTTTGAAGGATACATTTGTCGCCCAGGCGGAGAAGAACGGCCAGACAATCGTCGGTTTGGAAGCCACCGTCAAGGACGAGATGGACTTCAAAGCCCAGCTCACCAAAATCAAAGACGCTGCTCCCGAAGTGGTGTTCCTACCTTACTATGGCCGCGAGGCGGCTCTGATCCTCACCCAGGCCAAAGAGTTGGGTTTGGACGTGAAGTTCATCGGTGGCGATGGGATTTCCGACATCGTAGGTGCCATTGGTGACAAGAGTCTGCTCACCAACATGTATTACTCCGACCATTTCACCAACAGTGCGGACAGCGAAATGGTGAAAGCCTTCCTGTCCGGATACCAGGCCAAGTATGGCGAGATGCCCAAGATTTCCTTCTCGGCCACCGGATATGATGCCGCCCTGGTGCTCACCAACGCGATTAAATCCGCTGGAACCACCGACTATGCCGCTGTGGTGGATGCCATTAAGTCCAGCCAGGTGGAGGGTGTGTCCGGTGTGATCACCTTTGACGATCACAACGACCCCATCAAGAGCGCCTTCATCCTCACTTTTGATGAGACCGGCTCTCAGGTATTCGTCAAGCAACAGAACCCGTAACCGGTGATCGCGTTTCATGTGATCATGGGGGAGCATACGGTGTTTGGCGCAAACGCAGCATAGTAGGCCCTTGTGTTCACCTTGTCAATGTTTGAAAGAGGAAGGGGCTTTCCCCTCCCTCTTTCAGCCTTTCAATCCATTGTGAAACAGGGAGTTCAATCCGCACCTCCGCCGGGGAGGTGAAGCCAACGAGAAGGGGTGAAAGCGTTGCTGCTCTTGCTGGTGAACCAGATCATCAACGGCTTGGGCACAGGGGCGATTTATGCCTTGATCGCCCTGGGCTATACCATGGTTTATGGCATTGTGCGACTGATCAACTTTGCCCATGGGGATATCCTGATGGTGGGTTCCTACACGTCAGTGCTGCTGATGGTGAACCTTGGAGTACCCTTTCCGGTCGCTTTGGTAGCCTCCATGCTGGTGTGCGTCGTCTTCGGTGTGGTCATCGAGCGGGTAGCCTACAAGCCCCTGCGAGGAGCGCCGCGCATCTGCTCCCTCATCACGGCCATTGGTGTGAGCTACCTGCTTCAAAACAGCGCCCAGCTCATCTATAGCGCCAATCCCCGTCCCGTCCCCACTGTGTTTCAAGTGGCCCCTCTGGCCATCGGCAAGTTAAATATTAGCTTTGTAACGCTGATCACCGTGGCCGTAGCCATTACGCTGATGATTCTGCTGACGCTGTTTGTCCAGAAGAGCCGCATGGGGAAGGCCATGCGGGCGGTCAGCGAGGATCAGGGCGCAGCCCAGCTGATGGGCATCAATGTAAACGTTACCATCTCTGTTACCTTCGCAATTGGGTGCGCCTTGGCCGGAGTGGGAGCATTCCTGTACAGTATGGCATATCCCCTGGTTTTTCCCACCATGGGATCCATGCCGGGGCTAAAGGCCTTCATAGCCGCGGTGCTGGGTGGTATCGGCGTGATGCCCGGGGCTATGCTGGGCGGCTTCATCATGGGTGTGGCCGAAAGCCTAACCAAGGGTTTTATATCCACCCAGCTTTCCGACGCTGTGGTTTACGGTATTTTAATCGTGGTGCTGCTGGTAAAGCCTTCTGGGCTTTTGGGCAGTGCTGTGGGCGAGAAAGTGTGAGGTGGTGGGGATGACCAGGAAATTCAAGTCCTACGTGCTCAACTTATCTGCCATTGTACTTATTTTTCTGATTCTCTCTGCACTGATGAACGCCAACGTCATCAACAAATATTATACCGGCGTCCTGATCCTGGTGGGCATTAATGTCATTATGACTGTTAGCTTGAATCTCACCACAGGGTTTTTGGGCGAGCTGGCATTGGGCCACGCGGGCTTTATGAGCGTGGGCGCGTTTACCGCCGGCATCATCACCAAAGCCATTGTGGCCAACTGGGGCTGGGAGAGCACCGCCGCACTGCCTTTGGCTCTGTTGGCCGGTGGCTTTCTGGCAGCAGTGATGGGTCTTCTTATCGGTATTCCCGCCCTTCGCTTGAAGGGCGATTACCTGGCTATTATTACCCTGGGCTTTGGGGAGATCATCCGCGTGATGATACAAAACCTGGAAATAACCGGCGGTGCGTCGGGTATCAGCCGCATTCCCCGCGTGAACACCTTTCCTGTCACCTATTTCATCATGGTGGCCATCGTCATCGTCATGTTCACCTTGGGCCGCTCCCGTCATGGCCGGGCCATCCTCTCCATCCGGGAGAACGCTGTGGCCGCTGAGGCTACGGGCATTTCCACCACATATTACAAGATCTTCGCCTTCACTTTGGCGGCTTTCTTTGCCGGAATCGCGGGAGGGCTGTATGCCCACTATGTCAGCCGCCTTTCCGCAGCCGCCTTTGACTTTAACAAATCCATCGAGTACCTGGTAATGGTGGTGCTGGGCGGTATGGGCTCCATCACCGGCAGCATCATCTCCGCCACTGTGCTCACCCTGTTGCCGGAGCTTTTGCGCGAATTTGCTGATTACCGGTTGCTGCTTTACAGTGTCCTGCTGATTCTGATGATGCTTTTCCGGCCGGCGGGCCTCATGGGCACAGGAGAGTTCTCGCTGGTAGCGCTCTGGGATGCCATTGTCAAAAAGATCGGTTTCAAGAAGAAAGAAAAGCTGCCTCTTTTACCCAACATTCCCCGTTACGATGTCAACGAGGATGCCCCTGTGCTGGAAACCCAAGGCCTGGGCATCCGCTTTGGCGGACTGACTGCTGCCCAGGATGTGAATATCACCCTGCGGGACAATGAAATCGTGGGCCTCATTGGTCCCAATGGTGCCGGCAAAACCACGATCTTTAATCTGCTTACCGGGGTCTATCAGCCTACCTGGGGCCAGATCGAACTGCTGGGGCAATCCATCGGGGGCAAAAAGACCTACGAGATTGTCACTGCAGGCATTGCCCGTACCTTTCAGAATATTCGGTTGTTCAAATCCATGACCGTACTGGAGAACATCAAGGTGGCCTTCCACAGCCGTATGCGCTATTCAGCCGCCAGCGGCATCTTCCGCCTGCCCGGATATGCACGGGAGGAGCGGGGTATTGAAATTCGCGCCAGGGAGTTGCTTCGGGTTTTCCACATGGAGGATACCGCAGACCTGCCCGCCGACGGCCTGCCCTACGGTCAGCAGCGCAAGCTGGAAATCTGCCGTGCCTTGGCCACCAACCCAAAGGTTCTGCTGTTGGATGAGCCTGCGGCGGGTATGAATCCTATTGAAACCAAAGAGCTCATGGAGACCATCCGCCTGATCCGCGATCAGTTTTCTGTAGCCGTGCTGCTGATTGAACATGATATGAAGCTGGTCATGGGCATTTGTGAGCGCATCTATGTGCTCAATTACGGCAGCATCATTGCCGAAGGCACTCCGGCTCAGATCGGCAAGAATCCAAAGGTAATCGCGGCCTATCTGGGCAAGAGCCAGGAAAAGGAGGCAGATGCCAATGCTTGAGGTACAGGACCTGAATTTGTTTTACGGCTCCATTCACGCATTGTTTGACATCAGCTTTTCCGTGCAAAAGGGAGAGATCGTAACTTTAATCGGTGCCAATGGAGCAGGAAAGACCAGCGTCCTCAATGCCATCTCCCGCATGCTCCCCCTGAAAAGCGGAACGATCGTCTTTGACGGTAAGGATATCACCCGAACCGAAGCCTTCCACCTGCCTGCCATGGGCCTTTCTCAAGTGCCGGAGGGTCGTCGGGTGTTTTCCCGCATGAGCGTGCTGGAAAACCTGGAAATGGGGGCCTACACCCGCCGCAGCAAGGGGGAGATCCAGGCCGATCTCCAGATGGTTTTCGACCACTTCCCCCGGCTTAAGGAACGAATTCGTCAGGTAGCGGGTACCCTTTCGGGCGGTGAGCAGCAGATGCTGGCCACCGCGCGGGCCCTTATGAGCCACCCCACGCTCCTCATGATGGATGAGCCATCCATGGGTCTCTCGCCCATGTTGGTGGAGGAAATTTTCGGCATTATCCACGACATCAACCGTAATGGCACCACCATTCTGCTTGTAGAACAAAATGCTCATATGGCCTTGAGTATTGCCAACCGGGCTTACGTCCTGGAAACCGGGCACATTGTCATGGAAGGCAATGCCAAGGAGTTGCTCGACAATGAAAAGGTACGGGAGGCGTACCTGGGGACGTAAAACAGATCAAACCCACTCGTATGAAGGCTGCTGCGTCAAAGGCGTGGCAGCCTTCTTTCTTCAGCGCTCACCTATTTCCTTTGGAATCACGAGTTCTTCAGCCCCGCCAGACGGAGGGGCTTTTCCGGTTCTCAGACGCATATGCTGTGCTGATCTTCAAAACACGCGCCAGGAGGGACAAAAATGTCCACGCAGCCCATGAAACGACAGTATATCATGCTAAAGCCAATGGTGTTAGGGGCTAACGGGTTTGCCCGCTTGGAAATGGAGGGCGGCGGGTTGCTTCTGCAATTGACAGGGAAGAACCTGACCGGCCATGCCCGGGGCCTTCGGGTATTTTTGTATGCAGGGGAGGGAGCCGTCCAGGAGTTGGGCGGAACCAGGGTCAATCCCCAGGGGCAGGCCACTCTGCTGGCGGAAATCGGTCCTCGCCAGGGGGGCTTCTCTCCCACCCGGCTTCAGGCTGTATTGGTGACCACAGATGACCCAAAACCGGAACCCCTTTTCATCGGGCTATGTGTGCCCCAAAGTTCGGGAAGCCTCCTGGATGCAAAAAATGCACTGCTGGCACTCTGCACTAAGCTAAAGGAAAGCCGCGCCAGGGAGGCAGCAGCCCGGAAACGGGAAGAAACAGAGGCAAAAACGGAGCAAGATTTGGGGCAAAGGATAGGCTTAAGGGAAGATATGGGCCAAGATCCATCCATAAAATATTCCGTAGAAGATACAGCAGAAAAAACGGGAGAGCAAAACGGGGAGGATGCAAAAAGCCAAGGTGTTACACCCTCTGCCGCCAAGGCTCACTTTGCCCTCAGGGCTTCTACCGCGATGCCCAGGGAGTTCCCGCCCAAGGAGGTGTTTCTCTCCGCCATTGATCCTTCCGTTTATGTGGAAGCGGATGTATATGCCACTCGAACACCGAAAAGAAGCGTACGAGCACAGGAAGCTGGGGACAAGATCCTGGAATCGGACGCTGTGGTGAACCTACGGAGAGTGGACCCGCCATCCCCCAGGGAGGGGGAGGATACTGGCTTTCAGGGCGATATCGGAGACAACCACTTCCAGCCGCAAACGCATGGGGCAGGCCTGGGAGAGGTTTCCCCCCAGAATGATGCTTTCTTTCATAGGCCCCGCACCCCAGGAGCGGCACCTGTAGACCGGCTCAGGCCTGTCCGATGGCCTGCTCAGTGGCGGGAACTCAGCCATTACTTTGACGAGTATCCTTCCTTTGCGCCCTTTGACATGCCCGGATGGCGCTTTGTGCGGGTACCCATGAAAAGGAGTGGCAGCTTTGTATTGGGTCGCATGTGTCTGGATGGCAAGGTTCAGCGGGTGATCTATGCCGTGCCGGGCCGGCGCAACCAGCCGCCCCCTAAGGAGTTTGCCCGCTATCGATGGCAGCAGGGGCGGGATGGGCAAGGCTACTGGACCCTTTGGCAGCAGGTGAAAGGCGCTGCGGGGAGTTAAGGGAATCCCGCATTTCCACCATGTTTTCCCAATAACGCATGGGCAGGAGGTTTCTTCGGCAGATGGGGTTTTCCCGTTCCCGGATGGCAATGGTCTGATAAAACCGGCTCCAAAGTGCCTGGTAGAAAAGCTCTTCCTGGGAATATTGCGGTAGGTCGATGGTCTCGCAGGCCAGCAGCTCCCAGCGGCTCTGCGTGCAAAGAAGGACCACCCGATGGGTGCGATCATAAATCAGCAAGGTTTCCTGGGAATAACGATCCATGAAATGGGGGGCCAGCCGGGGCAGGACGAAGTTCTTGGGACTGATCGTGGCCAGGAGTGTTCCTTCATGGTCGGCAAAGCGGATAAAGCCACACAGCAGATGGGCCTCCCTCAGCAGATACTTTTCCGCTTTTAGCAGCGGTGACACCAGGGGGTCCGCATAGGATTCGGCGATCTGTGGTCCCTGAGCGAAGCTCAGACGCAAAAACTGGAGCAGTGCCAGCTCTTTTTTCTCCATACAGGATAGAAATACATGTTCGCAAAGCTCCAACGCTCTGGGGCAGACTTCCCGTATGATCGCCTCCCGGACACGCAGAGCCTGATCGCGGTTTGTAGGAATGCGGCGTGATGGCAGCAGACTCTGCTGTGCTTCCTCTTGAGGCTGAATGGCTGTGGGCATGGCATGATCATAGACGCAGGTATGGACGCAACAATAGAAGCCGGCCAGGGAGCCATCATACAGGTACACCTCGTCCCGTGGTTCCATCACAAGTTTGAAACCAGGCATGACACCGCCTCCTCCAGTGCTTGTTCCAGCGGGGTTCCAGCTTCGATGGCCGGGATAGAAGGAGCAGGTGAAAACAGGCTAAGCTGTTCCATACCAAATTGAATGGCTTTTGGGTCCACCAAGGCACGGACCACTCTCTCCCGGCCCATAGGGGACAGGCCCGTGCTGCCGCGTACAGTAATGAAATACTGTGCCCGTTTGAGTACCACGCCCAGGCGCTTGAGCCCTTCCAGGGTGAGGGCGCAGGAGCGCCTTGCCGTAATGATCCGCCTGGCGCTGATTGGACCGATCCCCGGCACTCTCAGCAGGACTTCGAGGGGGGCCTTGTTTACGTCCACAGGAAAAAAATCCATGTGGTTGACAGCCCAGTTGCACTTGGGGTCCAGAAAGGGATTGAAGTTGGGTGTGTCCTTGCTGAGAATTTCCTCAGCCTGGAACTGATATTGACGCATCAAGAAGTCCGCTTGGTAAAGCCGATGTTCCCTCAGCAGCGGCGGCTTGGTGTCCAGAGCGGGCAGCAGGGTATCACTGGCGGTGGGAATATAGGCCGAGAAAAAGACCCGCTTTAAGCTGTACTTGCGGTACAGGCTCGAGGCCAAGCGCAGGATCTGGTAATCCGTCTCCGGGGAGGCACCGATGATCATTTGGGTGGACTGGCCTGCCGGAACAAAGCGTGGTGCATGGCGGTAGAGGGTCAGGGCACGCTGGTTTTCGACCATCCCCTTGGCCACCTGGTCCATGGGGGACAGGATGGCCTCCTTGGTTTTATTGGGCGCAAGTCTCATCAGGCTATCTTCACTGGGAAGTTCAATGTTGATACTCATCCGGTCTGCCAGCAGCCCCAGTTTTTCCACCAAGGCGGGAGATGCGCCGGGGATCGCCTTTGCATGGATGTAGCCGTTGAATTGGTGCTGATGGCGGAGAATCTCCAAAGCGCGGATCATTAACTCCATGGTGTGGTCCGGGGAGCCCAGCACGCCGCTGGAGAGGAACAGGCCCTCGATGTAATTGCGACGATAAAATTGGAGTGTGATTTCCGCGAGTTCCTGGGGGGTGAAGGCCGCCCTGGGCACGTCGTTGGAAACCCTGTTCACGCAATAGCGGCAGTTGTAGATGCATTGGTTGGATAACAACACCTTCAGCAAAGAGATGCATCGCCCGTCTGCAGCAAAGCTGTGACAGATGCCTGCGGCCACTGCATTTCCCAAGCCTTTGCCACCGGGTCGATCCACTCCGGAGGAGGTGCAGGCCACGTCATATTTGGCGCTATCCGCAAGCAGGGTGAGCTTTTCCATCAGATCCACAGGGATACCTCCAGACGATAGAACGTGTGTTCCCGTTCATTATACAGGATCTACGTTGTGATGTAAAGGGCCTGTATAGGTCCGAGTTGGTGGAATGCAATTTTCAGGGAGAGATGATGCGAATAAGGGCTGCCACGCAGGAAGCGTGGCAGCCCAGTACAGATGACAGGATGACCGATAAGCCTCAGTGCGTCTCCCACAGCCCATCCCCAGCCTCCTCCGGGAGTGCATCCGCAGGCAACCGGGAGATTCCTGTAGACTAATTCCCGAAGGTATCAAAGTCCTGGGGCGTTTCTTCAAGAGAAGAATCCTGGTGCTGCCAGGCCAGGTTCCGATTCCACAGAGCCAACTGCCATTGCAAATCCTGCTGACCAAGGTCGTAACTAAATGGGACCAGTTCGCCGGAATCAAAGTTCAGCGTCATGGGCACATACAAAAGCACGGTATCTGCGCCGGAAATATCGATGGACTGGCCTACGCCGTAAGCAGGCTCTCCAATTCTCCTTGGATCGGCTGTGGTCAGGGAACCTA